>NZNM01000125.1 GCA_002694885.1 Opitutaceae bacterium
AGGCGGCTATGTGCTAGACGCGGCGAAGCGAGGATATTTCGCTTACACCAATTGCACATCGGCATTAGCTGAAGTGGTCCCATTTGAGGGAAAATTCCCAACATTAGGAACAAATCCGCACTCATGGGGATTTCCAACAACCGAGGCGATTGGCTTTCCCATAATCATCGATTGGGCAACTTCGGTTGTCGCCATGGGCCGAGTCGAGCAGTTTAAGCGCGAGAACATGTTGCTACCTCCCAACGCGGCGGTAGATAAAGACGGGAATGTGACGCAAGATCCTCATGAAGCTTCGGGTCTAATAACGTTTGGAGCCCACAAGGGTTATGGTTTATCTCTGGTCAATGAACTGGTCGCGGGACTAATCGGTGGTTCATTACCCACTTTGAGAAGCCGTTGGAATATAGGCGACGAGAACGAAAAGCGGACTACATGCTTTTATTTTCAAGTCATTCATCCCGATGCGATTTCAAGCGGCCTTTTTGCCAAGAATCGAACGCAGTCGGAGAACGTGAAAGCGGTAATTAAAGATGTTCTTGGGCATGGAAATGAATCCTGCTTGATCCCAGGGCAGATGGAAGCGGAAGCTTCCAAATTGTCTGAAGAGAACGGCGGTCTCCTGTTTTCCGAGGCGGAAGCGAACGCGTTTAATGCGTTGGCTGAAGAGTGTGGCCATTCTCCTTGGGAATTGGGCTCTCTTAAGAAAGTAGTAGTGTAGTAGTAATCTCAAACATGTGGAATTATGTCATCATATATTGAAAATCTATTCAGTTTAAAGGGTCAGGTCGCTGTTGTGTCCGGAGGAACGGGAGAGCTTTGCGGCGCCATGGCGGAAGGATTGGCAGGCGCAGGCGCCTTTGTTTATTTGCTGGGAAGAAGCGAAGAAAAAGCGAAGGCGAAGATTGAACGAATTGAATCGCTTGGCGGGAAATCGGCTTTCCTGCCATTCGAAGCGACCGACCGGGACTCCGTCCAGTCGGTTTTAGATACAGTTCTATCGCAGCAAGGAAAAGTGGATATCCTGATAAATGGAGCCGGTGGCAACTCGGCGACGCCATATTTGGAAATTTCGGACGAGGAATTTAGATCCATCGTGGAACTGAACGTTCGTTCAGTGTTTGTTGCCTGTCAGGCGTTTGGGAAAAAGATGATCGATTTGGGGCAAGGCGGATCGATCATCAATGTCGGATCCATGTCAGGATTGATACCACTTTCTCGCGTATTCACTTATTCTCTGACCAAGGCCGCAGTTCACAACTTGAGTAAGAACCTAGCTCGCGAATGGGCGCCTCATAACATTAGAGTGAATACGCTGGTGCCCGGATTTTTTCCTGCGGAACAAAACCGGAAAGTGCTGACGCCTGACCGGGTAGAGAAAATCATGGGACATACCCCGATGGGAAGATTCGGAAATGCAGAAGAGCTTGCCGGAGCAACTCTTTTGCTGGCATCTAAGAACGCGGGATCGTTTATAACGGGTGAAGAGCTTGTCGTTGATGGCGGCTACGCATCGATGACAATATAATCCAAAACCTATTGGATATCTCTAAGGAATTCTACGTAGCGCAGGTTTTGAATATCATATAAAGAGATAAATAGTTGCATTTTATAAAAAATGAGTTGATTAATATAGTTTAGCGATTTTTGTCCTATGTCATGACCTCAAACACTCTAAAAGCTATTGAAGCAACTAAAGCCAAACTGGCATCGCTGGAAAAGAAGGCGGCCGCGGAACAGCGCAAGCGTATCGTAAACTTGCACAAAGAAGCGGGATTCGCAACGCGCGAGGACCTGATCGCCGCCCTTCAGGAACTAGGCGGCGCCCCTAAAAAAAGGCGCGGTCGCAAAGCCAAAAAGACAGCGAGAAAGGCTGCCAAAAAAGCAGTTGCTAAAACGGGAGCTAAGAAGCGGGCGAAGAGAACGGTAATCACTGACCAGCTTCGCAAAAACATTATTGCCGCCGTTAAAGCGGGCGAAAAAGGCACAGCTGTAGCCAAGAAGTTTGGAATTTCGATTCCATCTCTGCACAATATCAAGAAAGCTGCCGGTTTGACGAAGTCGCGTAAAAAGTAAGGCGTCGGTCAACACACATTAGATTTTCAAGCCGCTCTTCGGAGCGGCTTTTTATTTGTTTGATGAGTAGGCTTTTGGGTACACCCGATCTCCTGTATTGCTAATACCGCTGGATGGATGAATCGATTTCCGCTGACCAGGCATCAATGCCCCCCGCGATATTGACTGCATTCTCAAAACCGTTTTGCCGCAAGAAATGGGTTACTTGCATACTGCGTCCTCCGTGGTGGCAGTAGATAAGAAGAGCTCCCTCTTTTGATATACTCTCCAGATTTTGCGGGATGGCATTCATCGGAATGTTTGTGGAGCCTTCTATGGAACCAATCGCGCATTCATAAGGCTCGCGAACATCAAGCAAAGCAGCGACCGACCCTTTATCTAAGGTTCGCTTGGCCTCCGATACATCGATCTCCAAGGGAAAGGAGTCAACGGTTTTAGTCGCAGTTTTAGGTTCGGTTTCACAGGAGAATTCGTACGATTCCTCGCTGATGTCATTGATTGTTGGTGACTCGCCACATAGGGGGCACTGGGGATCTTTCTTTATGCTCAGTTTGCGTGTCCTCATCGACAGAGTGTCGACTACGAGGAGGCTTCCCGCTAGCGATTCGCCAAAGTCGGCTATCAGTTTAATGGCTTCCAGCGCCTGCATGCTTCCGACGATGCCGCAAAGAGCGCCGAGAACGCCAGCTTCGCCGCAATTAGGGACCGTTCCTGGAGGCGGGGGATCGGGAAACAGACAACGGTAGCAAGGACTTCCACCGGCGTTATTGAAAACCGAAACTTGTCCCTCGAACTTGAAAATACTGCCGTAAATCAGGGGTTTGCCAGCCAGGAAGGAAGCGTCGTTGTTTAGATAGCGCGTCGAAAAATTGTCGGAGCCGTCGACAATTACATCGTATTTGGAAAACAGATTCATCGCGTTTTCAGGAGTGATGCCTGCGTCGTGTATCTCAATTTCCGTGTGCGGGTTAATGTCCTGCAGGCGCTCTTTGGCGGAATGCGTTTTTTCACGGTCGACATCGCCGGTTCCATGGAGCAGTTGGCGTTGTAGATTGTGAAGCTCTACTTTATCGAAGTCGGCGATGCCGATGCGACCGACTCCAGCCGCCGCCAAATACATCGCCGCTGGGCTCCCGAGTCCGCCAGCCCCAATGACAAGGGCCTGGGATTGCTTCAGCAATTCTTGTCCAGATACGCCAATTTCTTCGAGAAGGATATGACGACTGTAGCGGGCGAGCTCTTCCGAATTCAGGATTTGTGGGCTCTCTTCCATAGTCCTAATCGGAGTAGGGATGCTGAGCTGCAGGGCAACCGTTTAATCTTCGTCTGATTGAGCTTGGTTTAATCATTGACCTCCTGCAGAAGACGACAAGCGTCGCTGCCATATGGCTAGCAGATATGTGGTTATCATGGCAGGTGGCAAAGGGGAGCGGTTTTGGCCCGCTAGTCGAACGAAGCGCCCGAAGCACCTGTTGCCAATCGTAGGCGACAAGCCAATGCTGACTCAAACGGTGGATAGGCTCGGCGGCTTTATCCCCGCCGAGAACATTTTTGTCATTACGAATTCAGAGCAGGTCGAGGGCGTTCGGGAAGTGTGCCCGAATTTGCCGACTGAGAATATCGTAGCGGAGCCGGTTGGGCGGGATACAGCGGCTGCAGTCGGATTGGCAATGCTCCTGATCAAGCGGCTCGATCCAGAAGCCGCGTTGGCCATGTTGCCCGCGGACGCATTGATTAACGATCTTGAAGGCTTTCAGCGTTCATTGAACGCGGCTTTCTTGGCCGCCGAAGAAAGTTCACGGCTGGTAACGATTGGGATTGGTCCGACTGAGCCTGCGACTGGCTACGGGTACATCCACAAAGGCGAGCCGGTATCGGAATGCGCGGGTATTGAAATTTCGAAAGTCGAGGAGTTCAAGGAAAAGCCAGATCTGGAAACGGCGAAATCCTATCTTTCCAGCGGCAAATATTCTTGGAATGCGGGTATGTTTGTTTGGAGCGTCGGCGCCATCTCTGAAGCCTTGTCGGCTTTCACGCCGATATTGAAACAGGGGCTAGACGAAATCGAAAATCGCTTGCAGGGCGGCGACGCATTAGGACCACTTTTGGAGGAGCTTTATCCCGCTCTAGAAAAGATCTCGATTGATTTCGCGGTAATGGAGAAAGCCAATAATGTCGTTACCTTAGCGGCCACCTTCGATTGGGACGATGTCGGGTCGTGGCCGGCCATTGAACGGCATTTTCCGCAGGACGACGCTGGCAATGTTTCGGACGGAAAGGCGTTCTTCGAAGATAGTCAGGGAAATATAACCGTATCGGATTCGGGACACACAATCGCCTTAGTCGGAGTGGAGGACTTGATTGTCGTGAATACGGGCGACGCGACTTTGGTGTGCAAAAAAAGCGAGGCTCAAAAGATCAAGCAGCTTGTGAAGGGATTGCCTTCCGATCTAACTTGATCCAAATCTGCGTCGTCGTCTCCTAAGTGGATTAACATGCGGGCAATTGGCATCGACTACGGGGAGAAACGCATCGGTCTAAGCTATGGCGATGAAATTGGCGTGGCGACTCCTTTGGATCCGGCCATAGATAAGTCCGAAGCAGAACGTATCGCTTGCATCGTAAAGGTCGCCCAAGACCGTAAAGCTACTGATTTAGTGGTAGGCTATCCCTATAATATGGATGGATCGGCTGGTTTCAAAGCGAAGGAGGTGGATGCTTTTATCGCAAAACTTGGAGAAGCGATTACCCTGCCGATACACCGTATCGATGAAAGGCTTACGTCCGTAGAAGCCTCTAAAGGATTTCGGCCGGGGAGAGACGACGAATTGCGTCGCTCCGGGAAGTTAGACTCTGCCGCTGCCGCCCTCATTCTTCAGGACTTTCTCAATCAGCGCTTGCCACTCCCGGATTACGAGTCCGACGAAATCGGCTAGCGATTAAAAGCGATGCGCTGGAAGTGCGGATGTTCGTATGACGGAACGGATTTCGCGGGCTGGCAAACCCAGACCGGCGGTGGATCCGTGCAGAATGCTATTTGCGAAGTCCTCGCGGAAATTTTCAAGACTGAGGTCGATATTTACGGTAGCGGGCGTACGGATGCCGGAGTGCACGCGTTGGAGCAGGTTTTTCATTTCGATTTCGACTGGCCGCATGGCCCCATGGCTATGCTGCGAGCGATGCGTTCCCGCTTTCCGGAGGAGATATGCCCGCTTTACGTAGAGCCGGTTAAAGACGATTTCCATGCCCGATTTTCGGCCTCGTCAAAACTATATCAATACCGACTCTTCCAAGGAAATCCTTCGCCAATCGATTATCGCTATTGCTGGCTGATGCGTGTGAATCTGGACTTGCAGGCCATGGCCTCGGCGATTTCCCTTTTCGAGGGAAAACTGGATTTCGCGGCTTTCGCTTCCAATCGAGGAGTTGAATACGAGTCGACGACGAGACATTTGAAGCGGGCGGAAATCACAATGGATGAAAGCTTCATACTTCTTCGCTTCGAAGCCGATGGGTTCATGTATAAGATGGTTCGAAGTCTCGTAGGTACTTTGGTCAATGTAGGGTCTGGCCGCATCAGTAAGGACGATGTGGCAGAACTTATTGAGTCCGGCAAACGATCGCCCTTCGTTTACACAGCGCCAGCCAAAGGGCTCTTTCTGGAAAAGGTGTATTATTAGGTTTTGCCGTTTGCCTCATTAGTGCGGCCCTTAAGCCCGCGTTCAAAAGGTAGGGAGGATCCGTCTTCGCTAGCGATGGCAAAGGCTGCGCCGAGACGCGCCGGCCCGGTACTCTATTCACATAGCCCCACCATTAAACGCGATCTAAATCGCCGCGCTTAGTCCCTCACTTAAATGGTAGGGCTGACTGTCCCCAGTCAGCCGAGATATTTGATGGACTCGGTCGATTAAGGATAATCGACCCTACCGCGATCAAAGTGTTTATAAATAGTTCGCGAGCTGAAACCGCCCGCTACTGAAGTCCCCATTGTTACTTAATTCACTGTCATTTAGTGTTGAGTTATGCTCTCGTTTACCTAACGTTTGGGGGTTTGTTACCCTCATGAATATCCTGCCCTTCGTCCAGCGGATTGGAGAGGGATTCTTGGATGTGGCCTTTCCCGCCAGCTGCGCGAGTTGCGGGGACGCTCTCGAGAACCCTCCTTTGCCGCATGTCTGTCATCGTTGTTTCTCCAAAATCCACATTGTCGAAGATCCGCGTTGTTTAACCTGCGGGCATCCGTTTTTCGGGGATGCTGAGTCGCATGACGATTGCCAGCACTGTTCGAGATTGACGCCTAAATTCGCCCGAGGCTGGTCCGTTACGCTGTTTCGAGGACCGATCCGGATATTAATTTATGCACTAAAGTATGAGGATGCTTTTTGGGCCTTGGGCGACCTGGGTCGGATATCGGAATACGCGGAAGGTCTTGGGGATTTCTTGGAAGAGGCGATATTGGTTCCCGTTCCGCTCCACAGTAGAAAACTGAGAGAACGGGGCTATAACCAAAGCGCTTTGATAACTGAGGAATTGTGCCGTCGATTCGAAGTAGAGCATCGCGACGATTTTTTAACGCGCATCGTCGATACCGAGTCGCAAACGAGATTTAATCGTCAGGACAGATATCGCAATCTCAAGAACGCCTTTGCCGTGGAAAGGAAATCCGATCTGGATTTAAAGAAACGCTATGTTCTTGTCGACGATGTGTTTACGACCGGCTCGACGCTTAATGCTTGCGCTGCGGCGCTTCGGAAATCAGGCGTTAAAGAGGTCGACGTATTGACTATAGGACATGGTTGAATAGCGTTCGGCAACATAGAGACGGATTATTACGATGCCGATTTTCCACAAACCAAAGTACTCGACGGTCCAAGTTAAGAAGAAGGACATCCCTCAAGGGCTCTGGCAAAAATGCCCGGAGTCAGGGGAGATCATTTACAATAAGGAGCTGGAGCAAAACCAGTTCGTCGTGCCCAAAAGCGGCTATCACTTTCCTATTCAGAGCAAGGATAGGATTCGATTTCTCCTAGACGAGGGGAGTTGGGAAGAAAAAGATTCGGAGCTCAAACCGACTGACCCTCTGGAGTTCACGGATACCAAAGCCTACAAAGACCGAGTAACTCAGTATCAGGAGAAAACGGGACTGAACGATTCCGTTATTGATGGAATTGGCAAGATCCACGGTATCCCAGTTTCCATGGCTATCATGGATTTCAAGTTCGGCGGAGGAAGCCTGGGTTCCGTTGCGGGTGAAAAGATTACCCGGGCAATTGAGAGAGCCCTGGAGAAGAAAATTCCTTGCATTATCGTTTCCTGCTCCGGCGGGGCCCGCATGCAGGAGGGGATTCTGAGCCTGATGCAAATGGCCAAGACAAGCGCGGCGCTGGCTAAGCTGTCGGAGGCGAAGCTGCCGTTCATTTCCGTACTGACCAATCCGACTACCGGAGGTGTTACTGCGAGTTATGCGGCTCTGGGAGATGTCATTATTTCAGAGCCAGGCGCCCTGATCGGTTTTGCGGGTCGGCGTGTGATCAAGGAGGCGACGAACGAGGAATTGCCCGAGGGCTTCCAGACAGCCGAGTTTCTTTTGGAGAGAGGCCTGATCGATATGATAGTCGACCGCCGGGAAATGCGGGACAAATTGCGGGATCTGCTCTACGCGCTCTATCTCCGTGAAAAGACGACCGCTTAGCGGGTAAATTGAATCTGGCAGACCGAGGGTCTGTCTCTGGGTACCCGGTTGAATTGGCGATGAAATTGGAGTCGTATGAAGACGCCAAGAACTGGCTCTACTCGCTCAAGAACCGGGGCGCGACCTACGGCATCGAGCGAATGGAGGTCTTTGCCGAACTATTGGTAAACCCTCAGGCTTCGTTTCCGAGTATCCATATTGCGGGAACAAACGGTAAAGGCTCTACCGCGGCCATGTTGGAATCGATGTTTCGGGCAAATGGATACAAGACAGGTCTGTCGACATCGCCGCACTTGGTGCGTCAAGGCGAGCGCATTCAAGTAAACCGCGAGATTCTGAGCGAAGAGAAGATCCTCGAGTACACCCGCGAGCTTAAAGGTTTAGGAGATTCGATCGAGGATCCGGAGATGCGGCCCAGCTTTTTCGAATTCATGACTGCCATGGCTTTTCTCCATTTCCAGCGAAGCCAAGTAGACATCGCCATCGTGGAAGTAGGCCTGGGAGGGCGGCTAGACGCGACAAATATTCTAATGCCCGAATTGGCGGTGATCACTTCCGTCGGCATGGACCACTGCGAGATTCTAGGTGACACGCTCGAGAAGATTGCCTGGGAAAAGGCCGGTATTGTGAAACCGGGAGTTCCTACTGTTATTGGCAAGCTGCCGAATGAGGCCAAGGAAGCTGTGAGCCGCGTTTGCGAAAAGCGGGGAAGCCCTCTGATTTCCATTGAGGAATCTTATCCAGGTGAAGAATCGTATCCAGAAACCAATCTATCGGGAGGTTACCAGCGAATCAATGCGGCCACTGCTACAGTATCTGCCCGAACCTTGAGTGAGCGTTTTAAGGTCGACGAGAATCGCTGCCTCGAAGCATTGAAGGAGGTCAATTGGCCCGCCCGTTGGGATATGCGGCGAATGAAGCATCGGGACATCATATTCGACGTTTCGCATAATGAGGAGGGCTCACGTTGGCTGGCCTCGAACCTGTCGGATTGGATAGAGAAAGGCGGTATCCCGCTTGATATCGTCGTGGGAATCATGGGCGATTATCGAGCGCGATCGCTGATGCCGGTGATCGCCAGCTTCGCTCGTTCGATTACTCTTGTGATGCCCCAACAATCTCGCTCCGCCTCGTTCGAGTCGCTGGAAGAATTCATCCCAGATGATTTCGAAGGAGAGATCAAAAGAGGCTCGATTGAGGAGCTCTTTCCGGGTAAAGGGAAATGCCTGCTGGATCAGCCAAGCAAGCACGCCGTGCTGGTCACCGGTTCCATTTACCTGATCGGCGAAATCTGGGAACGCTACTATGAATCGTCGCCCGTAGGGCAGGGGATGCTACAAGACTTTTGATTCGCTTCGGACCTCTTGCTAGCGCGATCAGCGATCGAGCTTGCAATCCCGGGTTCGAATTCGAAAACCAGCCCGATAAACTGCTCGTGCCGGGACGTCCCGCGCCACCAATTATGCCTCGAAAGCTGGGTGGAACGCGACGTTCCGGCGCGTTCAATTATTCCAACGCAACTGATGATGACACTAGTGACCCGCCGCCGGAGGAAGACGAGTGTTCAGTTAGCCATTAATACTATCTTGAAGTCGCGATCGCTGATCGCGTTTAATCGGCTTGGACAAATGGGTCAAAAATCGATTGACAAGGCCTCTCGAACTTGGATTTTCGATCCCTCTTTGTTTGGCGATTGCCTCTCTAGCTCAATCGGTAGAGCAGTTGACTCTTAATCAATTGGTTCGGGGTTCGAGTCCCCGGGGGGGTACCAGACTAAAGAGATACAGTCTAAGGCCGTTATCAGGAACACGGTTTGTTTGCCGGCGTAGCTCAATTGGTAGAGCAACTGATTTGTAATCAGTAGGTTGCGGGTTCGAGTCCCATCGCCGGCTCCACTTAAAACACTGTTTTAGAGGGAGTTGTGAGTTTTAAGGTAATTTCCATTGTATTTCATTGTAGGCAAATTTAGCTTGTTTTCAGCCGTTTTAGGGGCAATATAAGGGCAGTAATGCCAAGGACAACAAAGCTGAAGCCCGTAAAAGTGGGATGAGCGAAATGTCACCTATAGGCTGCAAGTGGATAATTTATTCAACGAGGATTATTTTGAATATACTTTCCTTCCGGGAGATCGGAGAAACGTGATCCTTAGTATGGATATTGAATTCTAATCTGGCACGTGTTAGCAGGTTTTAAGTGGGGAATACTACGATTGCCGTGGTATTCCCTCCTTACCTAGATCCGCGCATACCTAACGCTTCTTTGTTAATTGCTTTTCTAAATAATGAGAAAAATATGCCTCACTTGTTGTCTATTGGTGTTAATGTCCGGTCATTTGATCGGTAGCGCAAAGAGCTACGATGTAGTGGTCTACGGCGGCACTCCGGGAGGTATTGCATCTGCGGTTTCAGCAGCCCGAGAAGGCGCTTCAGTCATTCTGCTGGAACAAACGAATCACGTGGGCGGCTTAAGCACCAGTGGGCTGAACCGCGACGAAGGAAATCACATGATCCGGTGGACTTTGGGGGGATTTTCAGATCGATTCACCCGTGAAGCTGCCAAACGAAGCGGAACGGACCCGAATGCGGAGCGAGTCCGAATATGGGTATCCCGGATAGCGGAAGCGCTGTTCTTGGAGATGCTTGAGGAGCAGAATATTCCCATTGTATACGAGCAATTGATCGAAGGCGTGGAGATGGACGGAGCAAAGATCAAAGTTTTGAATACGCGTGGCGGAAACAGCTATCGGGCCAAGATCTTTATCGATGCCACTTACGAAGGCGACCTCATGGCAAGTGCGGGAGTCTCTTATACCGTGGGACGTGAATCTCGCGACACCTACAACGAGTCCATGGCAGGCGTTCGGTATATGGACGAGAAGATCAAGGTTTCGCCTTACGACGAGAATGGCAAACTACTGCCGGGCATTATGCCGGGCAAACCGCCAGAAGAGTTTTCGGCCAGTCCCGTTCCGCTTTGCTATAACGTTCGGCTCAACCTGTCACTGAATCCTGATAACCAGGTGCCCATCGAGAAACCGGAAGGATACGAGCCCAAGCAATACGAATTGCTGGTAGGCAGTTTCCGATCGGGTGAAATCAAAACAATTAATCAGGTCATCGGATTGTATCCGATGCCCGACGACAAACGCGAACTCAACAACCGACAATACTCTATCGTTTCGCTGAGCATGCCGGGCGAGCAAACGCCGTGGGCGGAAGCGTCCTTCGAGGAACGAGAAGCCATCCACAAGAAATACCGCGACTATACGCATGGACTGCTTTGGTTTCTGAAATCCGATCCCAGGGTGCCCGTTGCGATGCGCGAGGACATGGCTCAATACGGGTTTTGCAAAGACGAGTGGCAGGACAACAAACACTGGCCGTGGTATCTCTACGTCCGTGCGGCTCGGCGCATGCAAGGTGATTACATCCTTACCCAGGCGGATGTCACAACGAAGACCGACAAGGAAGATGTGATCCATATAGGATCCCATTACATCGATGCCCATCACGTCACCCGATACGCGGTGGACCAGGATCACTACATCAACGAAGGCCGTATCTGGGAGGTAGGCGTGCCTTTCGATGTCCCATACAGAGCGATCACACCCAAATCCCAAGAGTGCGAAAACCTCCTCGTTCCGGTCTGCGCGTCAGCGAGCGCGGTAGCGTTTTGCACGCTCCGCCTGGAACCGACTTGGATGCACCTGGGCGAAGTATCGGGAATAGCGGCCGCCATGGCTATCGACAACAATTCCAGTGTCCAAAACATCGACGTCGCCGAACTTCAAACACGAATCAAGGCGGTAGGCATTCCTCTTGACTCGCCTGAATAGGATTCATCCAATCGGCGTATCCCCGAAACTCTTACAAAACCTCGCGCTGGTAACTAGATGCAATCTGTAGATTACATCGTCATCATTCTTTACGTCGTCGGCATCGTTGTCGCGGGCATGGTTTTCATGGGGAAAATGCACTCCTCAAAGGAGATGTTTGCAGCTGGAGGACAATCGCCTTGGTGGGTCTCTGGATTATCCGCATTCATGACGCAGTTCTCGGCAGGTACGTTTGTCGTGTGGGGAGGCATTGCTTACATGTACGGCGTGGTGGCCATCGCGATTAACCTGTGCTATGGCGTGTCTGCCCTTTTTGTGGGCTGGTTTATTGCGGGTGTTTGGAGAAAGGCTGGGGTGGATTCAGCCTCGGAGTTTCTGCAATTGCGCTACGGCGGATCCATCGTGCAGTTCTACACCTGGTTCAAGGGATTTCTAACCATGGCTAGTACCGGTGGGACCGTGTATGCTCTATCGAAGATCGTCTCCGCTTTGATACCGTTGCCAGCGGGGCATGCCTTGGCAGATCCAGCGACTGGACACCTATCGGTACCGCTTATCTCGGTTGCGCTGTGCGTTGTCGTAATCGTGATTACGTTCGCTGGCGGTCTCTGGGCAGTCTTGATGACAGACGTACTGCAATTTGTGATACTCACCGTTTCTGTCGTTTTTGTCGTCCCTCTCATTCTGGCGAAAGTCGGGGGTTGGGGATCGTTTACCGCCGCTGCTCCCGAGGGCTTTCTGGCCCCCGTAGCCGCTGACTTCTCCATCTGGTTCTTGCTGGGCTGGATGATTATAAACTTCTTCATTTTCGCGGCCGATTGGGCTTTTGTGCAGCGCTGGGTCTGCGTCCCGACCGCGAAGGATGCTAAGAAGGCAGCGTATTTACTAGGGGCTCTTTACCTGGCCAGCCCTATCTTCTGGATGCTGCCTCCATTGCTTTATCGAGTCGTCAATGCCGATGCTGATTCAGAACTGGCTTACATTCTTGCCTGCAAACTGGTGCTTCCCGCTGGAATGGTGGGGCTAATGGTTGCCGCCATGGCGTCGGCTACGGCGAGCCAAGCAACCACGCGTCTAAATGTTTTCGCCGGTGCTTTTACAGAAGCCTATCACCGTTTGGTGAACAAATCGGCTTCCGAGACGCAACTCGTGTTTGTTGGCCGTATCATAACGATACTATTGGGATTGGTCGTGGTGGCTGGGGCGCTGCTCGTTCCAAAATACGGCTATACAAGATTTACCATCGATATCAATTCCTTGTTATACGTACCGCTTTTTCTGCCATTTGTTTGGGGATTGTTCTCCAAGAAAATAGGCGTAGGCGCCGTTTGGGTGACCACTATTTTCGGGTTTATCGCTGGCTGGGTGGTCAAGTTCGCTTTGTCCGGAGACGGCTTTCTTACAAACGTCGAATTTCTCCAGCCTATCGTCGCCTTGATCGAGAAGAACACCAGAGTTTCTGGCATGCTTGGCGCAATTGTAACACCATTCTTGATACTTATCGCGTTCGAGCTTCTCGGAAAAAAGGAGGATCCTGGTTGGGCAAGAGCCCAAAATGCGAAACGGGTGTTTCACGAGCAGCCCGTTGTGGAAGTAGATACCATGCCAGGGAAGATGGTGGCGATATCATTGGGGGCAATCGCCCTATTGATGGGCTTGCTCGCTATATTCTATCAGCAGGAAGCTGGGATTCTAGCCTTAGTTTCAATCGTTCTCTTTGCCATAGGAGGAACCCTTTATGTGTTTCTGCATCAGGCTGACAAATCTCGACGGACGAGCGTCCTAATCGACAAATGAATTTAATAGAAGCCAAAGAATGGATACGATGCTTAATTATTCGAAAACACTACCCGTAGTCTCGCGGCCCGAAGTCTTGGTCTGCGGCGGCGGCCTAGCCGGTATTGGGGCAGCGGTAGCAGCTGCCCGAAGTGGGGCCAAAACGATGTTAATCGATCGCATGGGATTCGCGGGCGGCTTTTTTACCGCCATCATCGGCTCGGCCTTCGACGGCTTTGTCGACGAGCGTAGCGGCACGCCCGTGGTCGGGGGCATCGTCTTCGAGATGCTCGAGCGTATGGGGGTCGTCAAACCGGGACAGGGGCCGAAACTGCGCTACAACGTCAATGGCGACCTCAACTTCGTCGAGATGCACCCCGAGCGCGTCATTCCCCGCTGCGATCCAGAGCGATTCAAACGCGCCGCCGACCAGATCCTGCAAGAGGCTGGCGTCGAAGTACTCTATCACACTCAGGTCTCCGATGTCGTCGCCAAAGACGGCCGCGTCCAGAGCGTAATCGCCAGCAACAAGGCCGGTCTCGTGGCCATAGAACCTCGGATCGCGATCGACTGTACCGGTGATGGCGATGTCGCCGCCTGGGCCGGAGCCCCCTTCGAAAAAGCGGAATCCCTCCAGCCGATGAGCCTGCACTTTCGCATCGCCTATGTAGAGCCCAGCTTTGCGCTGCGCCGTGACTGCGCCCGCGTCTTAAAAGAAGCCCACCAACGGGGCGAATTGGGCCTCTACGCCGGGCCCTATCCCGCGACCTTTTCGGGTCGCGATATCTACTTCAACGCTACCCGCTATCCTGGCGACAATACGGTGCCCGAGGACTGGACCGAAGCCGAAATTCGTGGACGAGATGATGCGTGGAAGATGTTCGAATTGTGGAAGGAGCATCTCGACGCATTCAAGGAGGCTTACTTTATGACCAGCGGCCCGACGGCTGGCGCGCGTGAATCCCGACGCATTGTCGGCGACTACGTCCTTACCGGCGAGGACGTGCACCAGGGAAGAAATCAGGACGATAACGTCGTCTTGGGCGCCTGGCGTCTGGACCGCCATCCGCCTCACGAGTCGGGATATCACGACATCCCCTGGACGCCACCCTACGCCATCCCTTACCGCACCCTGCTACCCCAGGGCTTGGAGAATTTGCTGGTAGCTGGTCGCTGCCACTCCGCCACTTCCGAGGCCCTTGCATCCAGCCGCGTCACCGCCACAGCCATGGGCATGGGCCAAGCAGCGGGCACAGCAGCCGCTCTTGCCGTGCATGCTGGCACGGGAACTAGGGATGTTTCCATTTCCGAACTCCAGGGCAAATTGACAGAAGCTGGCTGTATCCTGGACGCGCCAGATGAAGCCGAGATCGAAGTCGGCGATCCTGATTGGTATGATGGGTAAACATAAGAGACCATGTCGTTCATCTCAAAATTAGTAAATTTTAGGATTCTGCTCAGGGTCGTTTCACAAGGTTTGCAGGCTTTTGGCAGTGGGTTCTTCTTAAGGGACTCTAAAGGAATCTTCTATCTAGTTGTCCTTTTTGGAGTTGGTCCTTCGATTTCCTTCTCCCAATCCCCGTATACGGATTTCAAGGTCACGCATGGGCCGGTACTCGGTAGACCGGGGCCCACGACGATGAGCGTTTGGGTCCGCACCAATATTCCGGGAGAAGTCTCGGTGCGGTATGGCACGGAGCGATTCAAGCAAATGATGGTGTCAGACTATGTGGATACGGTGTTGGAGAATGATAATACGGCGGTAATAACGCTTACTAATCTGTACCCTGATACGCTCTACTATTATACTATAGATAAAGGTCTGTCCGGGACCTTTCGTACACTGCCAGAGGCGGCGGACTATGTAGATGAGAATCACAACCCTGAAGGCCTATTCAACTTTCAGTTCGAGTTTGTTTCTTGTCAGAACCAGAA
>NZNM01000011.1 GCA_002694885.1 Opitutaceae bacterium
ACAGCGTTAATCACCCTCAGTCTGTCTACCAGATGAACACTGGCTCTATACTCATGGGGCGACCTAGCTTGGGTAGTTGGGTGTCCTACGGACTCGGCTCGGAAAATCGCGACATGCCGTCCTTCGTTGTCATGCCAGATCCGGAAGGCGGTTTGAAAGGCGGGCCACCGGCATGGGGGAGTGGTTACCTGCCGGCGACCTACCAAGGAACGACGATGCGTCCTGGCGCTAATCCCATCTTGAATTTGCGACCTCCGGAAAAGGTAAGCGGATCACAGCAGAAATCGACACTGTCATTGATTCAAAAGCTGAATACATCGCATCTCGAGAGTCGCGATTACGATGATTCCCTAGCTGCTCGCGTGCGTTCGTACGAGCTTGCCTACAGGATGCAAACGGCGGCGCCTGATATCGTCGATCTAAGAGGCGAATCGGAATCGACCAAGAAACTCTACGGAGTAGGTGAAGAGCCGACCGACGAATTTGGAACGCGTTGTCTTCTCGCTCGCAGGATGATCGAGCGAGGCGTTCGTTTCGTACAATTGTATTCAGGGGGCACTATAGGCTGGGATGCCCACAAGGACGTTAAGGAGAATCATACTCGCTATTGCGCTAAGACCGACAAGCCCGTGGCTGGACTGATCAAGGACTTGAAGCTACGGGGTCTGCTAGACGATACCCTGGTCATTTGGGGTGGTGAATTCGGACGCATGCCCATGAGCGAACAAGGTACAGGGCGTGATCATAATCCCTGGGGGTATTCCGTTGTTTTCGCGGGCGGAGGTGTTCGGGGCGGAATGGCCTATGGGTCCACGGATCCAGTTGGCCTAAGGGCTGAAGAGGATCCAGTTCACGTACATGATTTGCATGCCACTATTTTGCATTTGCTGGGAATGGATCACGAGCGGCTAACTTATTTCCACAATGGGCGGGAAGAGCGCCTTACCAATGTAGCCGGTAAAGTGGTACAAGGAATATTGAGCTGATGCCTGGTGTGGGGTATAAAGATCCGAGGTGTACGCCCAGAGGGATTTATAAAGGTAGGGAGTATCGTCTCGATCCTCCAAGCGAAGAATACGGAGGACCGAGTCGGTCCTCCCTACCAAAGTTAGCAACGAGGCCACCTGCAAATCAGGGTTTCCGACAAGTGTCGATGCGCCTATCTCAGGTGAATAAGGCCGGCATCGCTATGTTGGGCGCGATTTGCTTGGCCACTTTATGTTTTGGAGAGAGGCGCAATCGGTTGGAGATCGAGAAGCCGATTACGGATGAAGATCGGAGCCATTGGGCTTTTCAGCCGGTCCTCGATATAGTACCGCCCAAAGTTAGGGGTGAATCCCGTATTCGCAATGGCGTCGATCGATTCATCCTTTCCCGTCTGGAAACGGAGGATCTGACTTTGATGCCCGCTGCAGATCGAAGGACATTGATTCGTCGTTTGTCTTTCGATTTGCGGGGATTGCCGCCGACAACGGATGAAGTGGAGGCTTTCCTGACGGATAGATCGAATTCCGCCTATGAGGACTTGATCGATCGGTTTTTGGCGGATCCAGCATATGGAGAACGTTGGGCTCAGCACTGGCTAGACGTGGCTCGCTTTGCTGAAAGCGATGGATTCGAGCACGATCAAGTCCGCGAGGACGCCTGGCGTTACCGGGATTGGGTAATTGATGCCTTAGACGCTGATATGCCCTACGATGAGTTTGTCCGCTTGCAGATTGCTGGGGATGAGTTGTATCCAGGAGATGAATCCAAGGCGATCGCTACGGGGTTTTTGGTATCAGGACCGGATATGCCGGATATCAATCTCGATGAAGAGCGAGCCCATACCGTGCTGAACGAGATGATCTCTTCGACAGGCCTGGCGTTCATGGGACTCACATTAGAGTGCGCCCAGTGCCATGCGCATAAGTCGGATCCTATAAGTATAGAAGATTATTACCGATTGCGGGCGGTATTCGCGAACATGGAATTTCCTGAGAAAAAAAAGCAATTAAGCCACGTCTTCTTGGAGAACGATGCCGAGCCTCCACCAAGCTTCGTTATGAATAAAGGAGATTTTCGATCTCCTGGCGAACCGGTGAATCCTGCCTTCGTTCGGGTCGTCAATCCGATGGGGATGACGGTTCCTCAATCGAGCGGCAATTCGAAAACGTCAGGCCGCCGGAAGGCATTGTCGGAATGGCTAACCCATCCTGAGCATCCGTTGACTGCTCGCGTAATCGTCAATCGAATCTGGCAGCATCACTTTGGTAGTCCTATCGTGGGCACGCCTAATGATTTCGGAATTCTAGGAGATCGCCCGACCCATCCTGGATTGCTGGATTGGCTAGCTGGCGAATTGATTGCTGGAGATTGGAGTTTGAAAGACTTGCATCGACTTATGCTGCAGTCGGCCACATATCGTCAAACGAGTCGCTCGACTGGCGATTCCTGGGATCGGGCGCTAGAAAAGGACCCGGAGAATCGACTGTATTCCAGAATGAACCGCAAGCGACTGGAAGGGGAGGCCATTCGCGATACGATGCTTTTAGCCAGCGGCCAATTGAATCGCAAGCGAGGCGGGCCAGGCGTCCATCCGCCATTGCCCCATGAAGTGGCAATCACCCTTCTGGAAAAACAGTGGGAAGTGAGCGAAGACGAGTCGGAGCACACCCGCCGAAGCATATATCTATTCACGCGAAGAAACCTGCGGTTCCCCATGTTCGACGTTTTCGACCGGCCCGATGCCAATGCTAGCTGTGGGCGTCGCAATGTATCCACCACCGCCCCTCAATCATTGACGTTATTGAATTCCGAATTTTCGATGAAGGCGTCCCGCCATTTGGCTGGAGAGATTATCAACAAGGCCAACCGCGGCGACTACAAAGAGTGGATCCGCAGCGCTTACGAAAAGCTGTTCGCCAGGGAGGAGACGGATTCGGAGCGAAACGCAGGGCTATCTTTCCTCGAGGGACAAGCGGCCTCCTTGGAAGCGGAGGGTCGCCAGCCTGCTTCTTTGGCAACGCCAGAAGGATTGTCTGGAAATTTTGATTCCTACAAGGGAGCAGCTCTAGTTGACTACTGCCTGGCGCTGTTCAATCTGAACGAGATGATCTACCTGGATTGACGCTTCCGGGGTGGGGTAAAGGCGATAGAACTGATTTCCTTTCTCTGATTTGACGAACTGGCTGGAGATGCTCGTTCGGAAAGCCCATCGACGTGATAGAAATAACTGGTTTGTATTCTATTTCTAGATTCGTATTTCACAGATCATCCCAATCTCTAAATCTCTATTTATGCAAAACAAGCGACTCTTCCTCTGGTCAATTACTGCAGCTTTGGCCGGATTCCTTTTCGGTTTCGATACTGTGGTCATTTCTGGCGCCGAGCAAACGATTCAAAACCTTTGGGCCCTGAGCGCGGGACTCCATGGTCTAGCAATGAGCGCAGCCTTGTGGGGAATGGTTGTAGGCTCCTTGATAGGCTTCTGGCCTACCGACGTCCTGGGGCGAAAGCGAACGCTGCTTTCGATTGGTATTCTCTATTTAGTATCGGCTGTTTGGTCGGCGCTAGCGACCGATGTCTATTCCCTGATCATCGCCCGCTTTGTCGGGGGAGTGGGAGTCGGAATTTCTACGGTGGCGGCTCCGCTCTTCATTTCCGAGATCGCTCCTGCCAAATACCGTGGCCGGCTCGCCGGTATGTTCCAGTTCAATATCGTATTCGGTATTTTGATAGCTTTTGTTTCTAATGCCTTGCTTGGAGGCACAGGTGAGAATGCTTGGCGCTGGATGCTAGGTGTTGAAGCGATACCCGCTCTCGTTTACAGCGTCATGTGTTTTGGACTACCGGAAAGCCCACGTTGGCTGATAGGACGAAAGAACGATCGGGAAGCGGGCTCCGCGGTTTTACGACAGATTCACCCTGAGTTAGGAGAGGAAGAAATTATCGCTAAAGTGGAGGAGATCGGGACTGTGTCGCATAACGCTGCCAGTACGGGCGCTTTTTGGACCAAGCAGATTCGGATTCCAATCTTGTTGGCCTTCTTTATCGCGTTTTTCAATCAGCTCTCAGGGATTAACGCCATTCTCTATTTTGCTCCGCGCATTTTTGAAATGACTGGTCTGGGAGAGAAGGCAGCTTTGCTGCAATCAGTCGGCATCGGAATCACCAATCTGATTTTTACCTTCGTTGGGCTCTGGCTGATTGATCGGGCGGGACGGCGTACATTGCTTTTTATTGGATCTTTTGGATACATCGTTTCGTTAGGTCTTTGCTCATGGGCATTCGCCTCTGAGAGCTTCGCCATCGTTCCAATTTGCATTTTCGCCTTCATCGCCGCTCACGCTGTTGGTCAGGGGGCTGTTATCTGGGTCTTTATTTCTGAAATTTTCCCGAACCTTCACCGCGCCCAAGGACAAACTCTGGGTAGTGGCACCCATTGGGTGTTTGCGGCTCTCCTAACCCTCTTTTTCCCGACCATGGTAGAGGCCTTCGCCCCGAGTGTCGTATTCGGGTTCTTCTGTTTTATGATGATTCTCCAGCTAGTCTGGGTGAAGCTATTCGTCCCGGAGACTAAAGGGACTTCGCTGGAGGAAGTGGAAGTGAGGTTGGAGCGGGGATCTTGAGCGAAAGCAGCATTGTGAAAGTACTCGTAACGGGGCATCGCGGTTTTCTTGGCGCTGCATTTTGCGAGCGTTTTGCGCGATCGTATGATTTCGTTGGCTACGATTTGAAGGATGGTGATGATCTTCATGACTTAGATCGGCTAGTAGAGCGAATGGAGGGCTGCGATCAAGTCGTTCATCTGGCGGCCATACCGCGTCCGGTAGAGGGGGAGCCACTAGAGCGTTTCTTCGAAGAGAACGTAGTGGCTACGCTAGGTGTTCTCCGGACTGCCGAACGGGCAGGGGTGCGGCGATTCGTCTATGCGAGTTCCACTACGATATACGGAATCGAACACGGAATTCCGTTTTCGACGCCGATCGAAGAAAACCAGCCGTTTGTATCCCAGTATCTGACGGCGGATCGGCTAAGCTGCCGAGAGGAGGCACTCTCTTGCCACGCTTCCAAGGTAATGGCGGAGCAGCTCGTGGCTTGGTTCGGGTTGAATCGCAAATTGGAGACGATCGCCTTGCGTTTTGGACCTATTAATAAGCAGTTTTCGGGTACAAGCGTATCGCTCGCTAACGCGACTAATGCGATCGATTGCGCCATCCGCGCCCCAGGGGAATTCTGGTACGAGCCCTTCAGTATAGTCGATGAATTGGAGCATATCGATATTTCTCGCGCCAAAGAGCGACTGGGCTATGCTCCTTCCCCAATCGAGTACACTGGAGATCAAGTACACTCGACTCTGGATGAACGAGCCCGTTAAAGGTTTATCCCACGCGAATACACTTCAATCTAAATCAAAGCGATTGGTAAGCAGTATGAAAACTAGTTGGATAGCCGTTAAGCAATTTTTGAGCGGAGCTTATAAAAGACGACCTCCACCGGCTAATTGTAGACACTGAGCAATGACACCTAAAAGACTTTTCTCTGTAGCTATGCGCCTCTGCGCGAGCTTTCTATTTTTTCATCTCTTACTGCTAGCTGATGATAAGCCAAACGTCATTTTGATCATGACCGATGATCAGGGGTATGGTGACTATAGTTGTCACGGGAACCCGCTGTTGCAAACTCCGGCTCTGGACAAGCTGCATTCCGAGAGTGTTCGACTGACGGATTTTCACGTGGCTCCCATGTGCACTCCGACTCGCGGTCAATTGATGACGGGAATGGATGCCATGCGCAACGGAGCAACGGCGGTTTGTCAGGGACGTTCCATGATGGGGAACGGGATTAAACTTATGCCTGAGTATTTTGCCGAAGCTGGATATGCGACGGGGCACTTTGGCAAGTGGCACTTAGGTGACAGCTATCCGCATCGTCCACAGGATCGTGGTTTTCAGGAGACGCTTCATCATCCAGCATGGGGCATTACTTCATTGGCTGATCATTTCGGGAACACCTACTGGGATCCTTGGCTGAAGCATAACGGCGAAGAGAAACGATACAAAGGCTACTGCACGGATATCTTTTTCGATGAGGCCATGGGCTGGATGAAAAAACAGAAAGAGGCCGATAAACCATTCTTCCTCTACTTGCCGACCAACACGCCCCACGTACCAAACTGGGTGGATGAGGAGTATTCAAAACCTTATGCTGATGTCGGTACATACAACGGGGTAGAAGTGCCGGCGGCCTTTTACGGGATGATCGCTAATATCGATGAGAACATGGCGAAACTTGAAGACTTCCTCGTTAGGGAAGGTCTCAAGAAAAACACCTTGCTGATATACCTGAATGATAATGGTACGCAGAGTAGGGAAGCTTCGGAGATTTATAATGCCGGCATGCAGGGATACAAACGTGGCATGTTAGATGGCGGTCATCGGGTCGCTTGTTTCTGGCGTTGGCCGGAAGGTCTGTGGGCAGGCAAGGACATAGCTGATCTAACCCAGGTCCAGGATATTCTGCCTACCTTGGCTGAATTCTGCAATCTGCCCAAGCTTTCAAAAGACATTGACGGCAGCAGTCTCGCGAAGCTCATGCAAGGTGAGCAGTTGAAGCTTAAAGATCGCAAAATTGTTATCCAGTATTCCAACCGCGAAGTATCTGGCGTGCGCTGGGACCACGCCATTGTGCTTTGGGACAAATGGCGATTGGTGGGGCCGGAAAAACTCTACGATATCGCCACTGACCCCCACCAGGATAAGAATGTGGTGGACCAATTCCCCGATGTCGCAAAAGCCATGCGGGAGCACTACCAACAATGGTACGCCGAGGCGAAAATCCGGTTCGATACGCCGCGATATATTACTGTGGGAAGTGATGCCAATCCGAGCCTTACTCTCTATTCCAACGACTGGCAGGGAGGTTATTGCGATAATCCTCCAAATTTAGTGGCTGCCGATACAATAGGTTATTGGGATATCGAAGTAGCGGAAGCGGGGACCTACGAAATTGAACTGCGCCGTTGGTCAGAATCCGCGAATATTCCCCTTAGATCGGGTGTACAGGGAGAAAAAATCCCCGCCAATAGACCGTTTTCTGGATACGTTGGAGCTCGCCCCATTCACTATGCGAGCCTCGAAGTCGGTGGATTTCAAGCGACCAAGGTTCCTCCAAGCGATGCTGCTAAGGTAACTTTTACAGCGAAGCTTAAAGCGGGAAAAACGAAGCTCAATACCCTGTTTTCCGATGTGGACGGCAACCCGCTTTGCAGCGCTATCTACGTAAAAGTAACCAGAAAATAGGTACTGACTCAAATCATGAAAGTGCTTCGTTACGCTATTTCGATATCGATCGCCTATATTTGGGGGGCTGCGTCTATGTTTTCCGGTGACAAACATCCGGACATCCTCTTTATCGCGATTGACGACATGAACGATTGGACGACCTTGTTCGACAAGGGCAACCCGATCCAGACACCCAATTTAGAACGCCTCGCTGCTCGCGGAACCTTCTTCAGCAGAGCCTATTGCGCGTCACCAGGATGCAACCCGTCACGTACGGCAATACTAACGGGTTACCGCCCAACTACCTCAGGTATTTACGGGAACAATACACCATGGGCGGAAATCATTCCGGACGCGGTTACAATTCCGAAGTACTTTGAGTTGGAGGGAGGGTATGCCACACGCGGTGCGGGCAAGATTTTCCATCACGGAAGGACCGGAGTAGAACCGCCAGACAAGCCGGCATTTCAGGAGTTCTTCAAAAAACTGGATATCCGTGGTCCAGTCTTAGACAAGAACTACAATGGCTACAAGAGAAAGACGAATCCTCGTCTTGGAGCGCTCGCTTTTGATTGGGGCGCGCATGACAAGAAAATGATCGACGTAGACATGTGCGAGTACGTAGAGGCCCAGATGGAAAAAGACTGGGAGGAACCTCTTTTTCTTGCTGCTGGTATCTTTAATCCGCACCTGCCATTTTACGCGCCACAGGAGACGTTCAATCGCTATCCCTTCGAGACGCTGAAAATGCCGCCTATGCCGAAAGGCGATCTGGATGATGTTGGGGAAATGGCCCGACGTATGGTCCGCAAGGAGTACTGGATTTGGGACAATACCACCGCCCAGCCTCGCGAGGCGCCCGGCAGTCTTCCCCGTATGGTTCAAGCCTACCAGGCCGCTTCCGATTACGCGGATCAAATGGTAGGGCGTCTTCTTGATAAACTCGATGAAACAGGTCGGGCTGACGATACGATCATTGTTTTGTGGTCAGACCATGGATACCATTTGGGGGACAAGGAAGCTGCCGTTAAGTTTACCCTATGGGAAAAGGCCAACAGGGTGCCCTTCATAATCGCCGCCCCGGGCATATCCGTTCCGGGTAGTCGCATCGATCAGCCAGTAGGGCTTATAGACATCTATCCGACTCTTTTAGAGTTGGCGGGTCTACCGCCCAAGGAAGACAATGACGGGCTCAGTCTCGTGCCGCTTTTAAAGAATCCGTCCGGCAAATGGGTGCGCCCAGCCTTGATGAACGAAGGTCCCGGGAATCATGCTGTCCGATCCGAGCGCTGGCGCTACATTCGCTACAATACGGGCGACGAGGAGTTGTATGACCACCTGAACGATCCTTGGGAACACAACAATTTGGCTGGTGATCCTCAGTACGCTGGAGTGATTGCTGAGCATCGAGAGTGGCTTCCGAAGAAGGAAGCCCCAGGCGAACCAATGCCTCACTTGGCTCGCCCCGCTGTCGCTCCTGGAATCGGCTTGCCAGAGAATTTGTCGAAGAGACCGTAGTTCAAGCATCCCGCTCGGCATGCGCTTTTCAAGGAATCCCCGGCCGCTTGATCCCGATTACGTTTTGTTCGCTCTAAGTCTCGTTGCCCGGTTTTGGGGAAAGGCCGAAAACGTCCCGGGCGAAAAGGAAGATTACCCTTCCAGTGAAAAGTGGAACGGTAGTGAAACACTGATGACGCTGTATTTATGTAAACCTCAGTGCTCTAGGTTTTTCGCTTCCCATCAAGCGGTATAGTTTTAGAGTCCTTCCTTCAATATGGCCGGGGTGCGTTTTACCAATCTTACCAAAGTCTATCCTAGTTCGGGAAAGGCTGCGGGAGTAACTGCGGTCAAAGGCATATGCTTTGATGTTCGGGAAGGCGAATTCATGGTTTTGGTCGGTCCATCCGGTTGTGGAAAATCCACTACACTGAGGATGCTCGCTGGGCTGGAAACCATAACTAACGGGGAGTGCTACATTGGCGACCGCCTTGTCAATGATGTCCCTCCCAAGGATAGGGACATAGCTATGGTGTTTCAGAACTACGCCCTTTATCCACACATGACGGTGTTTGATAACATGTCTTTTGGCTTGAAGCTAAGGAAGGTGTCCAAAGAGGAGATCAAGGCTCGCGTCCATGAGGCTGCTGCGATTCTCGGATTGGAGGACTTGCTTGATCGCAGACCGAAAGCCCTTTCAGGTGGACAAAGGCAACGCGTGGCTGTTGGCCGAGCCATCGTGCGTAAGCCGAAGGTGTTTCTCTTCGACGAACCGCTTTCCAATCTCGATGCTAAGATGCGGATCCAGATGCGAGCTGAGATCTCCCGCCTGCGTGACAAGCTGGATGCGACCATGATCTACGTCACTCACGACCAAGTCGAAGCAATGACGATGGGTGATCGCATCTGCGTTATGAACGGGGGCGAGATCATGCAATTAGACGAACCCCCAAGATTGTATAATCAGCCTCAGAATAAGTTCGTCGCTGGATTCGTAGGCAGCCCGCCCATGAATTTTTTCCGCGGGCGCGTAGACTTTGTGGGGGTTGACACGCAATTCGTTGAAAGCGTCAATGGAGAAGACGGATTCGCCATTCCCCTGGACGATGAACTTGCCGATACTGTTCGAGAATATTCCGGTAAACCTATTGTCCTTGGTATTCGCCCAGAGAACATTTCTCCAGAATCCGGAAGCGATGAGATAGCGATTGAGGCTAAAATAAATGTCTGCGAGACAACCGGTTCGGAGATGTATTTATACCTGAATACAGGGCTATCCGAGTTTGTCGCCAAAGTGCCGACCGAGAATAGGTTTTCGCACGGCGAAACCGTTCGGATCAATCTTGATCTGAGCCGAGCCCATTTTTTCGATCCCGAAACGGGAAAAGTGATTGTGACCAAGCAAACCTAGAATGTTATGATACGATACTGCTTACTGTTTTCCTCTATACTCGTTTCCGCTTTCTGCATCGCCGCAGAACGCCCCAATATTCTGATTATTTTCACCGACGATCAAGGGTATGGCGATCTTGGCTGTTATGGTAGTGAAGTCTTAAAGACGCCTCGCCTCGATCAATTGGCTCAAGAGGGAACTCGCTTTACGAGCTTCTATGCTCAACCAGTATGCGGGCCGTCTAGGTCGGCTCTATTGACGGGCCGCTATCCGATCAGAAGCCAGGGCTGGTCCATGCCCGCGAATGAGATCACTTTTGCGGAATTGCTGCAACCGGCAGGCTACCAGACGGCTTGCATTGGTAAATGGGACGTATCCAATCGAAGGGCGATCATTGATCGTATGCCGAACGCTCAAGGTTTTGAATACTACTTCGGGCCTTTGGGGGCGAACGATGGCGGAATTGTCCAGTTTCATGAAAACAATGCGGCTGCTGGAGAGACTCGAGACATGGCGAGTTTGACCAAACTCTACACCGACAAGGCCATCGATTATCTGGAGAACCGTCGGAATCCAGAAAAGCCGTTTTTGTTGTATTTGTCCCACACGATGATGCACACCAATATCGACGCTCCGCCTTCGTTCAAAGGAACTTCGGAAGGTGGTTTGTATGGAGACGTAGTGGAAGAATTCGATTACGAAACAGGACGGCTTCTTGATCATCTGGATGCGCTTGGTTTGAGGGAGGATACTCTAGTTATTTTTACCTCCGACAATGGGCCTTGGAGCCAGCCGAGATATACCTTGGTCAAGACAGGTAGCCTGAGAGCGAGCCCGGATAGGAATCCAGATTGGTATATGCCGGAGGACACAATATTCTGGGGCGATCCGGGACCCTTGCGAGGAGCCAAGGGCTCTGCCTACGAGGGTGGGTCGCGTGTTCCCTGTATCGTTCGCTGGCCAGGAAAGGTGCCTGCTGGTGGCGACTCAGATGCTGTTTGGGCAACTATTGATTTCATGCCTACCATCTTGAGCCTAGCCGGCGTTTCGTTGCCGGATGACCGTCCGATAGATGGGCAGGATCAGACGAATTTACTTCTGGGGAAATCCGAAAACGGGCGGAGCTCTTTCGTATACGATCAAGTATCGCAAGTGGACGTTCCATACATGGCCATTGGTATTCGTATGGGAAAATGGAAATTGCTTCTTCCGAACAGAGAACCGGCAGAGCCGCATCGCTATGTGATGGATTATGGCACCAATGACTACGAGCTGTATAATTTAGATACGGACATAGGCGAGCGCTGGAATTTGGCCTACGACTATCCTGAGATTGTCGAGGAGCTCGAAGCGGAGATCGATCGGTTCAAGGCAACGGTGAGGTAGAGTAGCCGATGTTTGTGGGATCGGTTGGCGGGTATGGTATCGCTCCGATTCAATTGGGAAATCTTTTTACATCGCTGTGCTGGATCCCCGCGACAGCGGGGCCAGGATCCTCGCCTCCGCGAGGGCAGGACTTAGATTCAATCCATTCCTAACTGAACCTGCCGCCGCAGAGCGGCGATCTTCGCCTCAACGGGTTGAGGATCTAGCGATCCCAAGAATACGGGAGAGCGATGTTTAACAAAACTACGGGATGTGTTTCAATGAGTCTGGATAAAAGTCGGATCTTTCTCATCCGACAAATCACTGCAGGAGCGGCTTTACGCCGCGATTATCCAAGATTTCGTATCGCGGCATAAAGCCGCTCCTACATTGGATTCGATATTTGGAGGACCGAGCCGGTCCTCCCTACCAATAAAGAGTTGTTCATCCTACCGGATGAACTGCTCCACGTAGTCTTCGCCCAGGCCAACGTCGGCGAAATGTTTGCGGCACATGTCGATCTTGGTGAAGACGTCCTCGTAACCGATATGCTTTCCGTAGGGGTCGACATAATACATGATTCCGTTGACTTGGAAGTAGGTGATCATTTCCTCGCAATCGTCTGGCACGACGAGTGTGTGGGTTTCACCAGGAGGCTCGAAAACATAGGAGCCTTCGGTAGCTTCCCAATCGTGTTCCAGATAGTGCCAGCGTCCTTTCAGGACAAATCCGTGAACGGTATTGGGATGACGGTGACGTGAAAGCACGCCGGCCTTCGTCACTTTGAGAAGGTTCATCCAGTAGCCTTGCGACACATTCAGGCAGAGAGGGCGGAAAAAGACGTTATCTGTTTGCTTTACCCAAAGACGATCGTCTTCGGGAATTGCGTTGGGGATAACGATTTCGGGTAGAGCGTCCTGAGGCATGGGAAGCTGATAGGGGACGCGATTGTTTTCGTCTTTGTCGGTTAAA
>NZNM01000126.1 GCA_002694885.1 Opitutaceae bacterium
AGAAGGGGAGAGTCTTTACCTCTACGATGGGCTCTTCAAATGATTTAGAAGCTGAAGGAACGCGTCGCATGATCGTAAACGGAATGCTCTGGGCAGCGGGCCTGCCGGTTCCAAAAGGTGGGGCTAACGTGGACCTGGTTGGCGACTTCCAGCCAACGATGTATGGTTTTCAGCGAGAAGAAGGCTACTGGCAAAAGAAGAAACTGAAAGTATCCGACTTCGATCTTTGATACCGAAAAAGGTAGGGAGAACGGGTCTAGCTTGAGCACTGTCGAAAGCCTCCGTCCTCCAATCATTAGCCGCGTTTGACTCTATTCCAGATGAAATATCCACTACTACGAGTTCTCGTCCTCCTTGTCTCGCTTGCGTCTTCGCTCGCACTCCGTTCCCAAGACCGGCCAAATATCCTTTTCATCATGTCGGATGATCACACGGCCCAAGCGGTAGGCGTGTACGCGACCTTGCTGAAGGATTTGGATCCCACGCCCACGATCGATTCCTTAGCCCGCGAAGGGATCGTTTTCGACAATGCTTTTTGTACGAATTCGATTTGCACGCCTTCCCGAGCTTCGATCATAACCGGTCAATATGCTCACACGAATGGCGTATTCGATCTCGGAGGGAACATCACCCCGGAAAACCAGACCTTGCCTATACTCATGCGCCAGGCTGGGTACCAGACAGCCATGATTGGAAAGTGGCATCTCAAGCAAGAGCCGAATTTCGATTACTATAAAGTGCTGCCGGGACAAGGAAAGTACTTTGACACGGAATTTCGAATACAAGGGGATCAGCCTTGGCCCCAAAACACAGTAACGCATAAAGGGCAGCATTCCTCGGACGCTATAACCGAATCGACACTAGATTGGTTCAAGAACGAGCGCGACCCGAACAAGCCGTTCTTTGTCTGCCACCAGTACAAGGCCCCTCACGACTATTTCGAAAATGCGCCTCGCTACCAATCGTACTTGGCGGATGTGGATATCCCGGAGCCAGATACGCTCTACGATCCCCCGAATACCTTTGGATCGCTGGCGACAAGAGGATACGACAACGAGCTTTTGCCGCATATCGGGACATCGATCGGCAGCCGCAACCCTCGGCGCTCCTACGCGACCCATCTATTCGAGCGTTTTCCCGAAGAATTTCCTCCTGATTATGATCCCGCCGCTTTGAGCGAAGAGGAAACGACGCGTCTAGCTTACCAAGGATACCTCAAAAAGTATCTCCGCTGCGTGAAGGGTGTGGATGACAACTTGAAGCGGCTTTTTGCTTATTTGAAGGAAGAAGGACTGTACGACAACACGGTCATCATCTACACCGGAGATCAAGGCTTTTGGCTCGGCGAGAAGGACTACCAGGACAAGCGATGGGCTTATGACGAGTCCGCTAGAATGCCATTCATCGTTCGCTACCCTAAAGCCATTCCAGCTGGAATTCGCTCCGACGCTCTGATTGAGAACGTTGATTATCCGGCTTTGATGCTAGACTATGCGGGAATCGACATACCTGGAGATTTTCAAGGGCGTTCCTTTCGCTCCATCTGCGAAACGGGCCAAGAGCCTAGGAATTGGAAGCAGGCCGTCTACTACCGGTATTGGATGCATATGGCCCATCATGACAATCCAGGGGAAATGTCGATACGTACGAAGACGCATAAGTTGATCTATTTCTATGGAGCGAACTACGAGGGTGGCTATCAAACGCCGCCTGCCTGGGAACTGTATGATTTAGTCAATGACCCGCAGGAACTGCGCAACGTGTACCATGTTCCTAAATACAATAGGATTCGAGGCGAGTTAAAGGCCCAGTTCGCTCAGCTGAGAAAGGATGTTGGCGACGATGGTTCTCACTATCCCTTGTGCGAAGCCGTAATTCAGGAGTTCTGGGACTATAGCGAAGAAGACCGTCTCAAGGCGATTGAGATATCGGCGAATTTTAAGCAGATCCGCGAAGCCGAATTGGCGAATGCGAATCGCTAGTTGCCGTCGTTAACAAAGAGGAATGGCTCGGTCCTCCGCATTCGAACCTGTGAAGATTGTGGACAGATCCTCCCAGTCTGTAATCATTTGAATGCCAAGAGAGGATCGATACCTTCGCGGATGCGTAACTTCATTCTCGTTTGCTCATTGCACTTTCGACTTTCAGCAATTCGATCATCAAGTCCACCTTGTCCAGATTGACCATGTCCGCCGCCGACTCGATAATCTGCGGATACAGCGACTCGGATCCTTTCCCCAAGGCGTGGGCCATGAGTTTCAATTCATGTGTCCGAGCAAAATCGACGAATTCAGGCGTCAAGTTAGGTAGTCGGTACTCGATAATCTGCGGATTGTAATCGAGCACCCTACGAAGCCCGTCAACGTCGACAGCGTTCATTTTTAGAGGGATTCGATTATCAATGCTCCTGAACTCGCGAGCTCGCTCATCCTTGGAAAACCAGAAGAAGCAATTGTCGGTGTATCCATACTTATAAACGAGCGAGACTATCTTGTTAAGGTTGGCGTCTTTTACATCGAAATAGAATCTAATACGCCCATGAAATCGCTCCAGGAAAGCTTCTAAGCGTGGGACTTTTTCACCGTTATACTTCGAGCTGAACCAACTGCCTGCATCCAAAGAATCGATACACGAGGAATCTCGCTCCGCCACCAGGCCAGTTCCATCGGTCGTCCGATCAAGTTTGGAATCGTGAATTATGTAAGGAACGCCGTCCTTGCTCGTCCTGACGTCGATTTCGACGTAGTCAATGCCGAGATCGACACAGATTTCCGCTGCTGCAAAGGTATTTTCGGGAGCCAGAGAATTCGCTCCTCTGTGAGCGACAATTTCCAGGTCGCGGGCCTCTAGCAGGGAGGCCGATGACAGCAGGATAGAGGCAAATATCGATGAGCTAATTGCACGTTTCATTACTTGCGTAGAGCTTTATTATGGAGGATGACGAAGTTTGGAAAGCATATTGCCTATCAAAGAAGCGACTTCGTTGCTTTCTGCATTGCGAGGCACATGAAGAAATGCGTATTTGGCATCCATTTTCCGGGCTTCCGCATTTACCACGTACATGGAAAAATTGCATACATAGCTGCCGGCATCGTAGGTGATTGCGGTTTTCTCGTTACTTGGCAACTTAAGCGATACGTATTGAAATTCTGGGTCCGAATTGACGATTTTGGAGCCAGAGCGATCTGGCGATTCTTGCCAATTGCGAGCCCGTCGTTCGATACGGATCTTGCGAGCTCTCGGATGTTGACCCAGTCCCAAAATGACTTTCGGGCTGTGTCGCCGAAGAGCATCAGTGAACATTCTACTGTCAAACTCGACATCGAAAACGAGACCGCGGCCAATCTTTCGAGAATTAATCTCCTTTATAATGGATTCAGTGATATTTACGGAGTACCGTAGGTAGGGTTTAAAACCGTATATAAGGACGTCGCGAGTTGGATTCATCAGTTTTTGCACTTTTGTTCAGCGTTCTCCCAAGAACGGATCCACTGTGTTTTCCCGACACGTGTACTTCAAATCGTTCGATGGTCCTAGAGGCTCTATTCAATAGCATTCTCCCATGCTGAAAGGGGAAAACCCTCGATCGCGACGAACTGAGCTTCGGCGGCATTGGTTCGGATCTGCCTTGCGTTTTGGTAGGCATCAGAACGGTAGAACGCTTTCGCCTTTTCAAGAGACGGGAATTCTATGATGACCATACGTCGGGTTTCCGCTTTGCCTTCAAGCACTTCGATGTCCGCTCCTCGGGCTATAAATTTTCCACCAAACTGATCGATGATCTTTGGGGTTCGTTTCACGTATTCCCCGTAGGCGTCCCAGTCTTTAACAGTGACTCGTCCGACGATGTATGCAGGCGTATCCATAATACACGATGTTTGCGACCTCCGAGCGTTGGGACAAGCCCGTATCGCGAAGGGTTTTTGAAGTAGGAGCGGCTTTACGCCGCGATTTTGCGGTTGTTTTTGTCATCGCGGCGTAAAGCCGCTCCTACTTATTTGGTTCGAAAGGCTTCGCTTTTGACGATGGCCAGGACCAAATCTTGAAGACCGGTTCCAGGGTCGAGAGTCTTTTCGATGATTTGGTCGACTTCGGGGCGGTCGGTGTACTCCAGCGTCCGGCCCATCGAGTAGGCGAGCAGCTTCTCAGTCACGCAACGGACAAACTGATTCTCTCGGTTGGCCAGCGCTTCTTTGAATTCTTCAACACTCTCGAAATGCTCTCCATTGGGTAATTCACCCGAAGCATCGATCAGCGGCCCTTCCTGTCGCCCTCGAGGATAGTGGTCCCGCCATCCACCTATGGGGTCGTAGTTCTCTAGGGCGAAACCAAGGGGATCGATCTTGCGATGGCACTCGTAGCAGGTTTCCACTTCGCGGTGCTTGTCTAATTGATCTCGAATTGTAGTGGCCCCACGGATATCGGGCTCGAGGGGCTCCACGTCGGGTGGGGGCGGGGAGGGTGGTGTGCCGAGAATATTCTCAAGCACCCAGATGCCGCGAATCACTGGAGAGGTGTCGATCCCATTAGCGCTGGCTGTGAGGATGCTAGCGTGGCCTAAAAGGCCGCCGCGCCTGGGATCGGATTTCAGTGAAACTTTTCGAAAATCGGCTCCATTGATACCCTCGATTCCGTAAAGCCGCGCTAAGCCTCCATTAACGAAAGTGAAATCCGAATTCAGGAAGGTTCTTAAAGGAAGATTCTCTTGGAGTACGTGCCGGAAGAAAGTTTGGGTTTCTGTCTTCATGGCCTCTTCCAGCCCGTCGACATAGTAGTTTGTGAATTCCTTGTAGCTGGGCGGCATAGTGCCTAATTTATAGAGTTCTAGCCAACGCGAAGTGAAGGTTTCGGTGAAAGCTTTGGAGCGCTCGTCGGCCAGCAGTCGCAAGGTTTGCCGCTTTAGAACGTCCGGATCCGTTAAGCTCCCGTCGGCTGCCGCATCCAAAAGTTCCTTGTCGGGACGATTAGACCAGAGAAAATAGCTTAGGCGGGAGGCAAGGGCATAGCTGTCGAGCTGGCCTTCGGGCTCTTGCAGATAGAGGAAATCAGGCGAGCAGAGAATAGCGCGAAAACCGATCTTGAGCGCTTCGAATGGGCTTGCTCCGGATTGGCGCTCGGTTTCCACCAATCTATGCAAGATATCCAGCTTATCATCGCTGACGGGACGGCGAAAGGCATCGCTGGCAAATCGACGCAAAATGGCTCGGGCATTGCCCATGGTTGGCTCGAATTCACCGAAAAGGACCCGGTAGCTCGGCGATGGCCAGCTATCGTAGTAGGGTCCCTCGAGATCGATTTCGAAAACGCGAATGCGTGGCCCCTCGTATCCACGGTAGAATGCCGCCCAGCCGTCGCGGCGATTGAATTTATTGGAAGTGCCCTCAGTGGTCAGCACATCGCCGACCTCGGTGGCGATCTTTTTGGCCACAGCCTCAATGCGACGTTTCTCGGCTTCTTCGATTGGGTAGGGGTAGACTCCGTCACCGGGGATGGTCCAATTGTGGATGAACTCCTGAAAGTGTTCCGGATAGTTGCGCACAAGGATTTTGCGAATCGGCTTAACGCGATTTGGGCCATTGGGGAAAGTCAGTCGGGGCTGATATCCTTTATCGAGCCAGATGCGAGCCTCGTACCATTCCGGAGTTTCGTCGGCGATGACGAAACCGGCTACTTTGCGGTCAGAAGACGTTCGAAATTCCAGTTCCCCGTACTGGCGGGATCCTGCGATCACGTCTACTCTGAGCGGTTCGCTCTTCCGGGTTCCCACGATCTCTTCGGGGTAGGGATAGACTCGATTGATGGCCTGAGCTTTGAAGCGCAAGGTGTAATAGCCGCTTTCGAGTACCCCTTGCTCCAGTGCTTCCAACCACATGAAGCCGTCTTGATCGGTAGTGTTTTTTCGGATATGCTGAAACTTCCCAGCCACATCCTTGCCATCCCATCGGTTGCGGGCCGTGTAGAACGGAGCGTCGAAATGATAGGATTCGACTTTTGGCTTAGGCCCGACCTGAGAGGCGAGCTCGATGTAGGATTCCGCGGCATCGAGATAGCCCTGTAGCAGAAAGTCGGAGGTGATCAGGGCCGACCCGATATTGTTAAAATTCTCTTCAGTTTCGTCGGGAGGAAAGGATTCGGTGGGATCAATAAGCGTGTCTTCGAGCCTAAGCAGATCGCGGATCGTGCGGTCGTACTCATCGCGATTGAGGCGACGAAGAACGGTCTTTCGGTCCGTGCTCTTGGCTTCGGCGTAGGCGATTTCCAGACGTCCAGTGATCCAATCGATCACTTGCTGGCGTTCATCCGCTGATGGCTGTTTCTTTTCCTCGGGTGGCATATCGCCCAAGTTCATGAGGTCGGCAATGTCCTGCCAGAGGATGATCGAGTCGGAGTCCCGGAAGTTGTTCCCGAGAGTATCATAGCGCCGGTCGCCCTTTTGCTTCTCCGGTCCGTGGCAACTGATACAATAGGTATCCAAAAATGGCTGCACAGTGTCCTCATAGAAAGTCTCGCTAGGGAGTGAGGCTGACCCCAGTGCCAGCGAAACTCCAATCAAAGGGAAGAGGGCGAAAATGAGCTTCGAACGAATTCTCATGCGATTTCCAGGCCAGTGAGGGTGCCGGAACCTCTGTTGAAAGCGTGGATCTCTAATCCGAACCGCTGTAGCATGGATCCATACAAGTTGCAAAGCGGCAGGCGTTTCTGGCTGTCTTTGGGATAGATTTTGTGCTCGCCATGCTTGAAGCCTCCGCCGGCCAAAAGCACCGGCAGATTCTTATTGGAGTGGGAGCTGCCATTGCCCATGCCGCTGCCCATGAGCACCATGGTACGGTCGAAAAGGCTTGCGCCATCGGGCTCCTTGATCGTTTTCAATCGGTCCAGAAAGCGAGACATCTGCTTCATTTGGAATTCCTCGATAACGAAGAGCCCTTGGCGCAGCTTTTCCGCTTTGCCATGATGCGAGAAGCCGTGATAGCTCCCCACCAGTCCGAGATCGGCTGTATTGATATTTCCAGGAATTCCTAGGGTTGCTACTCGCGTCGAATCCGTTTCCAAAGCGAGAGCTAGCAAGTCATAGAAAGCGGGCACTGTGTAGGTGAGGTCACCTTCGCCGGGTTCTTGTATGTCGACTTTTGGCTTCGGCTTGTGCAACCACTCGCGCGACATGCCTAGCTTCCGTTCAACTTCGCGAACCGAATTCAAATACTCGTCCAGCTTTTCCTGATCGGCTTTACCGAGCTGTCGACTGAGAATCTTGGCCTGACCATTTACCGCATCGAGAATGCTCTCGTTGACATCATAGGCGGATTGCCGCTTGGCAAGGAGCTTAGGATCGTCTTGAACGAAAAGGGCCCGGAAAAGGTCGCGAGCCTTGGTTACTGGAGGGACATTGACGCCATTGCGTGTCCAGGAAAGCTTGCATTTCAGGTCGCCGTCTCCCTCGCCGGTGGACAGGACCAGCGATGAGTAGCGGGTGCGGGCGCCGACGAATTCCGCAGCTCGTTGGTCGACTGAAATATTGCCTTCTGGCCAATCGGAAGCGTCCTGGTCTTTGATGCCGCTCAGAAAGGCGTGCACGGCGCTGTGGCCGCCGGAGACGTCATGATCCAAATTGGAGAATACTGTGAAGTCCTTGCGGTGGCGAGCGAGCGGTCGCAGCAATGGCGTCAATTCGTAGTCGCTGCCGCCTTCAGATGGGAAAAAACTATCGGGCATGAGTCCAAGGGGATTAGATATGCCGACC
>NZNM01000127.1 GCA_002694885.1 Opitutaceae bacterium
CATCGATGCCTTCATCGAGACAGGGAAAGCAATGGCGCTGATATAGGCGATCTATAGGCTTTCAGGCCACCTTTATTCTGAAGCTTCGCCCAAAGGCCTTCGCACGTCCAGTATCCCGCTAGTTGCAGGCTAGCCGCCTGCGATCCCGGCTCAGGACACACTTTTGATCGCAACCGAGTGGCTGGTCTCAATCTATTTGCCCTTGCCATGACTGAAAATTAGCTGGAGGGTGGGGATTCTGTTACCCATTCCCAATTTCCCCTCTTGTTACTATGCTCGCCACGGTTCATAGCGCCGCTTTGCAAGGCATCGACGCCATACCCGTTTTGGTAGAAGTCAATTCTGGCGAAAGCGGCGATCCCCGTTTAATCATGGTTGGTCTTCCGGACACGGCCGTCAAAGAATCCGACGATCGCGTTTTCTCAGCTTTGGCCAACTCTGGCTACCAAAAGCCCCAAACCCGCACGACCATCAATCTCGCTCCGGGCGACCTGAAAAAGGAGGGGCCTATGTACGATCTTCCAATCGCTCTCGGTATTCTGGAATCAACTGGGCAAATGAGCGCAAACGGTCGCTTTGGAGCTTTTACAATAGCAGGTGAACTGAGCCTTTCCGGAGCTACCCGTCCCATACGCGGTGGACTGGCCTTCGCTCTCGCTGCCAAGGCTCGGGGCCTAAAAGGCGTCCTCTTGCCATCACCATCGGCCCGGGAAGCTGCCCTCGTTTCTGGAATCGAGGTTTATGGAGTGGATTCGCTGGACCAAGCCAAGCGATTTCTCGAGGGCGAGCTCGAGCTTTCTCGGTTGGATGGCTCTGACTTTTTCGACAGTGCTAGTCCTGAAAGCTCCCTTGATTTCGCCGATGTTAAAGGTCAGGGACAAGCCAGGCGAGCAGTCGAGGTGGCGGTCGCCGGTGGACACAACTTTCTTATGATTGGACCGCCAGGATCGGGAAAATCCATGATCGCTAAGCGGATTCCTACGATCATGCCGGAACCGACACTGGAGGAGTATTTGGAGATTCTGCAGGTTCAATCCGCGTCTGGCGTTACCAAGCGCTGGGACAACTTGCGAATGGCTCGGCCTTTCCGGTCCCCACACCATACCATTAGCGATGTCGGCCTACTAGGTGGTGGAGCGATTCCTGGGCCCGGAGAGATATCTCTAGCTCACAATGGCGTGCTCTTCATGGACGAGCTTCCTGAGTTTAAGCGTTCCGCTCTCGAAGTCCTGCGCCAGCCGATTGAAGATGGACAAGTAACCATTTCAAGATCAGCGGGCAAAGTCACCCTGCCCTGCAATTTCGTACTTGCTGCCGCTATGAACCCCTGCCCTTGCGGATACCTGGGATCCCGGCAAAATGAATGCGCTTGTTCACCCACGCAAGTTCAGCGCTATCGAAACCGGATCAGCGGGCCTTTGCTCGATCGAATCGACATCCACATAGAAGCCCCCGCTCTCAGTATTGAAGAATTGAGGACGGCTGAGAAAGGAGAGTCCTCCGAATCGATTCGAGGGCGGATCCAATCGGCCAGGCTAACCCAACAATCGCGTTTTTCCGGAAACGACTTTTCCACCAACGCTGACATGAACGAAGCCGCCATTGAGGCCCACTGCCTCATCTCCTCGCAAATGGGGGCGATATTGCAATCCGCTATGGAAAAGCTGTCACTTTCGGCACGCGCCTACAATCGCATTCTGAAGGTGTCCCGGACCATTGCCGATTTGGATCAATCAGAATCCATACAGCTGAATCATCTTACGGAAGCGATACAGTACCGAAGCTTAGATCGATCCACTCGAGTCTAACAGGTCACCAAACCGAAAAGAGCTCCAGCAATTCCTAATAACCAAGCTCGCTCTTGTTTGCAATTACCCACAATGATTGCTGAGGTCTAGATTGCTATGAAAATAGATGCCTCCCCCCTTTTCTATCTTTGCCTCTCAATTGCGCTGTATGGCTTTACAGCTATAGCAGGCGATCGACCCAACATGATCGTCATCACTGTGGACGAACTGCGATGGGACGGTCTAGGAGTCACGGGGCATCCGTTTGTCGAAACGCCTCACATTGACCGTCTCGCCCGCGAAGGAATGCTATTCGAAAACGCCTTCGTCCCTACTCCGCTTTGCGGACCCAGCCGGGCCTGTCTGATAACCGGACAATACGCTCACACGCACGGCAGCTACAAAAATCAAGCTCCTAAGGGGCATACTAAGGAGCTCAAAACCTATCCTATGCTATTTCAGCAAGCTGGATACAAGACCGCCTTTATTGGGAAATGGACGACTGGTCGCAACGGAGACAAAACCGTGCACCCTGGATTCGATCGCTGGTTTTGTTCCGGCGTCAATCGCGACTACAAAATGGATCCCATTGTCAATGTCGATGGTGAGTGGATACAGTATATAGGTCACGCTACGGACATCGATAGCGCTGAGGCAGCTCAGTTTATTCGCGAGCATCGCGACGAACCCTTCAATATTTCCCTATGGCATCGCTCGGTTCACACAAGTTACGGCGATGAGCACCTGCTGGCAGCCGAGAGAAATCGCGATTTGTATAAAGGCGTTCCCGTGCCCCGAGCGATTAGCGCTCAAGAACCGCTGATCGTCCAGCCTGCCATAAAGGGGTTCGCTCAGCGGCCGCCAACAGACGAGGATATTCGCAATATCGCCCGCATGACAGTCGATATCGACGACGGCGTAGGACTCATCTACGAAACACTAGAAGACCTCGGGATCCTCGATGAAACCGTCATTATCTTCTCCAGCGACAATGGGTTCTTTTTCGGCGAACACGGACTGACCGAAAAGCGTCTCGCCTACGAAGAAGCTATAAAAGTTCCTTTTATCGTTCGCTACCCCCCTCTCATTGAAGCGGGAACGACAAGCGATGTTTCCACGCTGAGTATCGACGTAGCGCCTACACTGCTTGAAATGGCTAGCATCCCGATTCCATCGGAATTGCAGGGTCAATCGCTGGTTCCCGTATTTCAAGGCGGACAACTTCGACAACCTCGCCCTTCGCTACTTTTCGAATTCTGGCCTGAGCAAAATCTTCCGCGACGCAGTTGCTGGTGGAAGGCGGTGAGAACCGATCGTTGGAAATTCATCCATTTCTACAAAGAGCCCTTTGTTGACGAACTCTATGATCTCAAGGCAGATCCATTTGAAATGAACAATCTCATCGATAGCCCCGAACACCAAGAGATTGTTGTCGAGATGACCCGGGAGCTTGCTTCGCTTATGGAGTTTTATGACGACCCAGGAATCGACTACCAATTCTTTTTTGACGAATAGGCATCACGAAGGTAGCAGGCGATCTACCTAAATTCTACATCCATTCGATGACAAACAAAGCTAACACCAGCTGCATAGCGGCCTTTTTCATTATCGCACTATGCTGTGGTCGTTCTCCCGATACGAAAAATGAGAATCAACCCGACTGGCTTTCGATGCCAGAATCCGAACTCCTGGATTATACACAGAGAGAAACCTTCAAATATTTCTGGGATTTGGCGGAGCCCAATTCTAGAATGGCTCTCGAACGCTACCATCCGGAAGGGATCTATCCTTTAAATGATAAGCATATCGTCACTACAGGCGGCAGTGGATTCGGAACGATGGCGATTCTGGTCGGCATCGAACGTGGATTCATTACACGCGATGAAGGAATCGAGCGGCTTCATCGAATCGTAGGCTTTTTGAAAACGGCCGATCGATTTCACGGAGTCTGGCCCCATTGGCTAAACGGCGAAACCGGGAAAGTAAAACCTTTCAACCGAAAGGACGACGGTGTAGACCTCGTAGAAACCTCTTTTCTGATACAAGGGCTTCTTTGCGTCCGGCAGTACTGAGATTTCAAAGACAAGTCTGAACGAGCATTAGCCGAGCGTATCGATAAATTATGGAAAGAGGTCGAGTGGAATTGGCACACTCGAGGAACGAATGACCTATACTGGCATTGGTCGCCAATCTTCGATTTCGAAATGAATTTTCCGTTGCGAGGCTACAATGAAACCTTGATCACCCATATCTTGGCGGCCAGCTCACCGACTTACCCAACCCACCAGGAAGTGTATCATAATTGCCGGGCCCGAGGCGGCGATATCGTGGCCAATGATCAATTTCACGGACTTGAACGAGTACTGGATCACTACGAAACCGACGATGCCCCAGCAGGCCCCTTGTTCTGGGCTCACTATTCGCATCTTGGTCTCGATCCCAGGGAACCCAGCGACCAATGCGGAGACTATTGGAAGCTCAATCAGAATCACGCTCTGATACACTACCGCTACTGTCAGGACAACCCTCATGGGCACCAGGGATACGGTCCCGATTGCTGGGGACTGACTTCCAGCTATTCGCCGAAAGCTGATCACATTGGTTACTCAAGTCACCGTCCTGGCCGGGACATCGGAGTCATTTCGCCAACCGCCGCTATTAGTTCGATTCCCTACACCCCAAAAAAATCGCTGGCAGCGCTTAGAGGGTTCTATGCTAACTATGGCGATATTCTGATCGGTCCAGCAGGACTTTATGACGCCTTTCGTCCGGACGATGGCTGGGCGGCCCCCATATACTTGGCCATCGATCAAGGCCCGATTATTGTGATGATCGAGAACTACCGACCGGGCCTCTTCTGGGAGCTCTTCATGTCGTGCGAGGATGTGCAAGTGGGCCTGGAAAAGCTAGGCTTTTCCTACGAGTAGCGGCCGTTCTCCTTGCGGCCAAAAAATCTGAACATGGCCGCTCGGAGAACGGTCGCTACTTTGCAAAGGCGCTAGTACAGCTCGCGAGGGTCGAAGAAGCGTTTTAGTTCCGCATCCGCGGTTTCTGAGCCGTCAGAAGCATGGACGACATTCCGCATCATGTCCGTGCCAAAATCGCCTCTAATCGTGCCCTCAGGGGCTTTAGAAGAGTCGGTCGGTCCCAGCAGATCGCGAACTCGCTGAATCACGTTCTCGCCTTGCAAAGCCATCAAGATAACCGGTCTGGAACTCATGAACGCTTCGATGTCGGGAAAGAAAGGCAGATCCGCTACGTGGGCGTAATGCTCCTTGAGTATGGGAGCGTCGAGTCGCGCCATTTTAGTCGCCACGATATCAAAGCCTTCTCTTTCGAATCGCTGGACCACTTGGCCGACTAGGCCTTTTTCCATACAGTCGGGCTTTAGAATAATAAATGTCTTTTCCATTAGAGAGACTTATGAGTTGGGAACGGCTTAAACAAATAACCTATATCCAAATTTCTAATACGACTTGAAAACCAGAGAAGCGTTCTGTCCACCGAAACCTAAACTATTGCTCATCGCTACTTCAATCTTGGCCTCGCGAGCCTCATTCGCGACATAGTCCATATCGCAATCAGGATCTGGATTGTGATAGTTGATGGTGGGAGCGACTGTTCCAGTCTGCAGCATTTTCACGCAAGCCACGCTTTCCACGCCTCCAGCAGCTCCGAGCAGGTGACCGGTCATTGACTTCGTTGAACTCATCATCAACTCGTCCGCGTGAGATCCGAAAAGCGAACGAACGGCCTTGGTTTCGAACTTGTCGTTGTAAGGCGTCGATGTTCCATGGGCGTTGATGTAGTCGATAGCCTCGGTGTTCAATTGTCCCGAATTGAGAGCTCGCTTCATGGCTCCGATCAGACCTTTTCCTTCAGGATGAGGCGCAGTGATATGGTTGGCATCGCAAGAGGCTCCATAGCCAACCAGTTCGCAATAGATTCGAGCCCCACGCTTCTTTGCATGTTCTAAAGTCTCCAATACAATGACTCCCGCTCCTTCGCCCATCACGAACCCATCGCGTTCCGCATCAAAGGGTCGACTAGCGTTTTCAAAATCGTCGTTGTTGGTCGACATAGCCTTCATTGAGCAAAACCCACCGTAGCTCAGAGCTGTAATGGCCGCTTCACTGCCACCGGCGATCATGACGTCCGCCTCGCCGAGGCGCAGCGTCTTCAATGATTCTCCAATCGCGTGGGCCCCAGTCGCGCAGGCGCTGACAATCGAGAAATTTGGCCCCATGGCCCCTAGCTCAATCGCCATATAGCCCGAGGCCATATTAGAAATTAGAGCGGGGATCATGAAGGGAGACACCTTACGTGGCCCACCATCGAAAAGCTTGCGGCAATTCTTTTCGATTGTATCCATTCCACCGATCCCGGATCCTATAAAAATTCCTACGCGATCCGGATCTTCTTGGTCCATATCCAGACCCGAATCCGCAACGGCCTGTTTGCCCGCGGCAAAGGAGAAATGGACAAAACGGTCGTTTCGCCTCACTTCCTTTGGATCCATATGGTCAGTGGCTACGAAGTCCTTGATTTCCCCGCCAATCTTGCAGGTAAACTTCTCCGTATCGAAGGCTTCGACACGGCTTATTCCATTCTTTCCGTCAAGAAGACCCTGGAAAAAAGAATCCACATCTAGCCCGAGTGGCGTTATCGCCCCCAAACCAGTAACCACTACACGTTGGTTTTCCGCCAGCTCAGTCATAAAATGCGTCTCGCGAATGATTAGGCGCTCAAGCGAATCTCGAGCGTCAGAAAAATGGAGTTAATGGACTAGGCGCCCGCCTTGTCCTTGATATAGGAAATTACGTCTCCGACGGTCTGAAGCTTTTCGGCGTCGGACTCTGGAATTTCTCCTTGGATCTCGTCTTTGAATTCCTCTTCAAAGGCCATGATCAACTCGACGGTGTCGAGGGAATCAGCGCCAAGATCGTCTAAGAATGACGCTTCCGGGGTAATCTGCTCTTCGTTAACATTGAGCTGGTTTACGATGATCTCAGAGACTCTTTTTTCGATGCTATTTTCGTCGGCCATTTTGTAGACAAATTGTTATAGTAAATTGAAATCACGAGGGATCACATCGCCATGCCGCCGTCAACGGTAAAAACTTGGCCCGTAACATAATTCGCCTCTTCCGATGCCAGATAGGCGACCATGTTGGCAATATCGCTACCTTCTCCCATCCGTTTAAGAGGAATCATCGGAAGTACCTTATCAAGAGCGGCTTCCGCCATTTTAGCGGTCATATCCGTCTTGATAAATCCTGGCGCGACACAGTTTACAGTGATATTCCGTCCTGCCAGCTCTTTAGCGAGGCTCTTGGTGAATCCTATCATCCCTGCCTTGGCGGCGGCGTAGTTTGTCTGGCCAGCATTCCCCATAATACCAGAAACCGAAGAAATGTTGATAATACGGCCCCATCGCTTGCGCGTCATTGGCCGGGCCAGGCCCTTCACCCAGTAAAAGCAAGAATTTAGATTGGTATCAATTACGCTCGTCCAGTCCTCCTCAGTCATCCGGAAAAGGAGGTTGTCTTGAGTGATCCCGGCATTGTTAACCAGGATATCAATATTTTCGTACTCGGCGAGCAACTCCTCGCTGGCTTTGGCTACTGAAGCCCCGTCAGACACATCCACAGCCTTCGCGACTGCCTTGCCTCCTGCGTCTACAATCGCTTGAGCGGCAGCTCCGCAAGAAGACTCTGAGTAAGATACGCAAATTACGGTTACTCCGGCCTTTCCCAGCGACTCTGAAATGGCTCGGCCAATTCCTCGGCCAGCGCCTGTTACCAAGGCTACTTTATTTTCAAATGTTAGGCTCATATCTACGGTATTCAATTTATTGGCCTAGATTGCAAAAATTACGCTAATCCGCCGTAAGCAGACCATTCCTATGGCCCAATCATTGGGAGGCAATGTTAGTTTTCAGCGAAAAAGTCGCCTTCGATCTGCTTCCGCTTGCTCTCTCGTCGGAGTCATTCGATGTTTTCACCGCTTGGGGTCGGGCCAGAGAAGGCATCTTTCCAGCGCATGCGCGCTTGAAAAGCCCCTACTAGTCGATCCCTGCATTCGCGACCGCAATCTATGCCCACATCTCAGAACTTACTGCGTATCCAAAAATATCTCTCCGACATGGGCGTCTGTTCGCGTCGGAGAGCAGAAGAGCACATACGCAATGGGTCGATTACCATCAATGGCCGACTGGCTGATATCGGAGACAAGATTGAACCTGGATTGGACGAAGTCGTTTTCGAAGGCCAAAAAATTCGATACAAAAATACCAAGCAAATCGTCTACGCCCTTAACAAGCCAAAGGGGTTTATCTGCAGCAACGAGGATCCTCACAACGAGCGAACCGTTTTCGACCTCGTGCCCAAAGAATTTCAACGCGACCGCCTCTTTTGCGCGGGGCGCCTGGACAAAGATAGCGAAGGCCTAGTCATTCTAACCAACGATGGCGATTTAGCGAATCGCTTGATGCACCCTTCCAGTCTTGTCGAAAAACGGTACCAAGTTTCTCTCAAGCAACCTTTCCCAAAACGGAACCTAGGAAAACTGATACGAGGCATTACTTTCGAAGGAGAGCGTTTAAAAGTTGAACGGGCCAAGTTGATTGGGAGCCAGTCTAAGGAGGCCGCTAAAGAACTTGATCTCGCCATGCATCACGGAAAGAAGCGCGAGATTCGCAATTTGTTCATGGCTCTCGGGTACGATGTAAAACGGCTCAAGCGCTACCAAATCGGCGCGTTTAGTATCAAGCGCGTTCCCAAAGGCGTCGGCATTCTTCTAAGCAAAGGCGATATCGGAAATCTTTTTAAACACCTGGAAAATCTATGAAAATCAACCGCTACGTCCCAACGATCGTCCTGCTAGGGTCGATTTTGGCGAACACTTCATTGTTCGCACAGAACGCGATTAATGTGCACATCAGTCCCGACAAGGAATCGGTCCTTATCGGAAGCCTAGAAACGCTCTCTCTTGCAGTCAACGCAGAGTGGCCTGGAGGAATGGAACCCATTCCCGGCTGGCGACCAATCCACTATAGAGGTGAATTTCTCGTCTACCTGAATAGCCAAGATCTCGGCAAGGACTTCGCTCCGTTACCCGGCTCGAAGTATTTAATCGCTCCGTCTCCAAATTCTGAAGTTCTCACCATCGCAACCGAGTCCGATACGGCAGAAATCGTCACTATCGATCCCAGATATTGTCACGTTAATCTGGAGACGATCGTACTTGGCTATATCCAAGACGGAACCACTCCAGCTCCATCCAGTCCAGCGCGACCAAAACCTACCCAAGCGGAAACCCACAATCGACCCAAATTGCCCGATACGAGCGCCCAAACGAGAATCTTAGAGGGCGTCCTCGTAGCGACCAACGCTTTCGAGTCCGTACGCTCCGGGTTTCAGTTCAAGATTATCAACGACGACAACAAGACTCTGGCCTACCTCGACGATTCTCAACTTTCGGATTTCGTTCTAGTCGGCGATTACATCAATCAGCGACTGATTGCCACAGGCAAACTAAATGAAATTGAGAAAATAAATGGCTTCGCCCTTCAGGCCGAAAGCTTGAAGAAGAAGTACTAGATTTTCGGCCAAGGCGACAGCGAGATCATTTAGTATACATGAAATTGATAGACGGAAAGCGGATAGCAAGCGACATAGTGGACGAGTTGACTCGCGAAGTTGCCGCCATCGATGGAGCGAAGCCCTGTATCGCATTCATACGGGTTGGTGAAGATCCTGCGTCAGTATCTTACGTCAGAGGCAAAAACCGAACGGCCGAGAAAATCGGTATTCGGCCGCTGCTATTCACATTCGACGAGGATATCTCCCAGGAAGAGCTTTTCGCAAAAGTCGATGAATTGAATCAAGACTCCAGCGTAAACGGAATCCTAATACAATCCCCCCTACCGAAGCATCTGGACGAACAAGCGGCTTTCAACCGAATCGACCCAAACAAAGACGTCGATGGATTTCATGTGGTAAATGCTGGCCGGGTAGTACAGGAAGACGCTACTGGATTCGTTTCTTGCACCCCTGCAGGCATTATCGAGATATGCCGGCGGGAAGGCATTTCGCTCGAAGGCAAGCATGTAGTCGTGCTCGGCAGAAGTCTGATTGTCGGAAAAACATTTTCGCTTCTAGCCATGCAAAAGCATCCCAATGCCAATGCTACTGTAACCATTTGCCATTCGAGAACAAAAAATCTCGTCGATATCACTAGGCAGGCCGACGTGCTGGTAGCGGCTATCGGCAAGCCAGAGATGGTTACTGGCGATATGGTTAAAGAAGGGACCGTTGTCATCGATGTGGGAATCAACCGCATCGACGACTCTTCCAAGAAAAAAGGATACAAATTGGTGGGCGATGTCAAATTTGATGAGGTGGCTCCTTTGGCTTCAGCGATCACCCCAGTCCCAGGGGGAGTTGGTCCTATGACTGTAGCCATGCTGATGAAAAACACTTTAAAGGCGTACAAACTTCAAAGCAACTAACGATGACGCCTCTTCGCAATCCTTCCTCTGAATAGTATGACCGAGCGCCCCGCCACGGATCGAACAATTCTCGTTGTCGATGACGAACCCGTAAACATCCAGCTTTTGCGCCGCAAATTAGAGTGGGAAGGCTTGAGAGTACTTTCGGCCGACAACGGACAGGCGGGTTTAGACCTAG
>NZNM01000128.1 GCA_002694885.1 Opitutaceae bacterium
CTACCAGCGTTGGAAGAACAATGAGATCGGCATGCAAGGCCGGAAAGTTCTTTTCCTCGGCGTAGCCGATACCGACGACAACGGTCTGCCAGAAATCTACGCCCCTAGCTTAGATGGACCCTATTTCATGCGGTTCATTCAACTCGACAATACCGGGCTCAACTGGAGCCGCGAGCGATTCGAGAATCCCCCGCGAGGCGGACCGCATTGCAAGTCCATGGCCGTCGCCGACATCAACGACGACGGCGAGCCCGATCTCGTGACCACCTATGGAGGGGCCCGCGGAAAGCTATGCGTCATGTGGTCCGAATGGAATTCAGTTAATAAAGATTGGATACATCATGACGTCAGTGGTCTCGCGGGGATCAAAACCGACTTCGCCGTCGTCCGCGACATGGACGGGGACGGTGATCTCGACATCTTGACTTCCGAAGAGGCCAACAACGCCCAGGAAGGATCGGGCCTGGGAATTATTTGGTACGAAAACCCGCTCAAGTGATCGAATAAGGGAGCCTATAGCACTAGAGCGACTGTGTATTTTGAAACAGCCCGAGCGGAAGGAAACCGCGGAAGCAACCTGGAAATCAACGCAACTCAGCCGTCAGAAATTCGACCATCTCCGATTTCAATCCCGATTTCAGCCCGGCTTCGAGACGTCCGTCGCCTTTCGAAAGCGCCACAGATTCAAACACGCACGTCGATTCCCCCGCCCGAACGGTCTGAGAGGCCTCTGCCGTTCCAAATCGCACGTACGCCCTGCGGTCATGTTCGGAGGGAGCGAACTCCAAGGTGAAACGGTACGAGCCTGAGCGGACCACGCGAGCGCTCCAAAAAGGCAGGCGCGTCATATTCTGCGAGTCGATCCGGCTCAGCTGGGCAGGGTTCGCCTCTGGGGCTCCAATGTAGATGCGCTGGGGATCCCAGTAGTCCAGATCCGCAGTAACGTCGCGGTACCAATTTTCATAGGACGCGAGCATCGACGAAACGACGTCGGGACGAGACCGGGCCAGGTTTTCGATCTCGCTGGGATCGGCTTCGATATCGTACAGCTCTAGGTTCCCCAGCTGTTCGGAAATATTGAATTCACCGATATCAAGCAGGTCGTCGCGAGGATTGGGAAACGGCTGCACCAGCTTGTAGCGCTGCGATCTCGCAGCAAAGTGGCTGTACATCAGGGGCTCGTGATTGGCATTGTGCTGGAAAAAGAGCACGCGTTCCTGCCAGTCCGAATCCCCTTCGCCAACAAGCAGCGGAAGGAGACTCCGTCCATCGATGAAACGGTCGGGGTCGACGCTTTCCGCCCCGCAGGCATCGAGCAGGGTCGGCAACAAGTCGATGTGGGCGGCGATATGCGGCAGCTTGATGCCCGCCGGGATCCGCTCGGGCCAACGGATAAGAAATGGTACCCGAATGCCTCCTTCGTAAATGCTCGATTTGGTGCCTCTAAGACCAGCATTGTAACGATCCGGGTAAAGGTCGTTCTTCTCTCGCGCTGTCCGCGGACCATTGTCTGAGAGAAAGATAAGGATCGTGTTCTCTTCCAGGCCGAGCGATTCCAACCGATCCATGAGATAGCCAACATTCTCATCAATATTAGCGATCATGCCATAGGTTTTTGCATTGATCTCGTTGACGCCGTATTTGCGATAGGGCTCCACGTACTTCTCCTCGATTTGCAGAGGCAGGTGCGGGAGATTGGTAGCCAGGTAGATGAAGAATGGCTGGTCTCTATGCGCCTCGGCAAAGTCCATCGCCTTCTCAAAGAAGATGTCATTGCAATAGCCCAAGTACTTTTTCGGGACGTTGTTGTGACGAAGAATGGGATCGAAGAAGTTGTTGCCTGGCGGATTACCAGCTTGGCCGATACCGCCACCCATGTGATGGAGGCATTCCTCGAAACCCATATCCGAAGGCCTTATAGGAAAATTGTTTCCCAAATGCCACTTGCCGAAAATACCCGTGCGGTAACTAGCAGCCTTGAGATTCTCAGCAATGGTAATTTCCGATTCGCGGATAATGTTGCGGCCGAAATTGACCTCCACAGACCCCGTCCGCTCAGGGTAGCGCCCGGTTAGCAAGGAAGCTCGCGTGGGCGAGCAAAGCGGTTGCACGTAAAAGTGGGTAAACTCCGCACTCTCGCTCGCCAATCGGTCCAAGTGCGGCGTCTTGAGCTCGGCATTTCCATGAAAGCCCACATCGCCAAATCCCTGATCATCCGTTAGGATGAGAATTACATTGGGCCGTTCCGGCGCAGCAATTGCGAGCGGGATAGCGAGGAGGAGAGAGAAGAGAGACAACCTACTCATAACAGCAAGTATCGGTAATTTGGAATGAACAGAGCTTCACGGCGAACGAAACCCCCCTGATAGACATCTCCACTCATCGGAACAAGCGCTTAATCGGCAACACGCCGCGGATACACTGCCCGCCTGTGGCTCCAAAATAGGTGTCAAACCTTATTCTATACTTTTATCAAAGTCCGAATTACCGCAACCTATAACCATGATACGCCATTTTCTGACTCCTCTACTTTGCTCGGCGATAATCACATTCTTCATAGGTCCCGCCGCCCTCGCCGACGATCCTAGCGTTGGAGCCACAAAACGGGGCAATCCCGCCTTTTTTGAAAAGCATGCCGCCTTCTTGAAACGGGCCAATCAAGGTCCCGTGGGCGTCGTCTTCATAGGCGACAGCATCACTCAAGGCTGGGGCAAGTTTCCCGAGATTTGGGAGAAAGCCTGGGTCAAATACGATCCTGCCAATTTTGGTATCGGTGGCGACCGGACCCAGCACGTGATTTGGCGCATCGAAGAAGGCGAGCTCGATGAGATCTCTCCAAAGGTCGCTGTGCTAATGATCGGGACCAACAACACATTGGACGACTCCGCCAAGGACATTGCCAGGGCCAATCGGAAGATTGTCAGCATGATCCAGGACAAGCTGCCTAACACCAAGATTCTTCTACTGGCAGTATTTCCCCGCGGCCCGCGCTCCATGCGAGGCGGCGTGGCCGATCCTTGGGAGATGCGTATGGATAAGATTCGGGCCATCAACGCCGACATGGCCAAACTCGACAACGGCAGCAGTATTCGATTTCTGGATCTCGGTCCGAAGTTCACTTAGGCAGACGGTACGATTGCCCACGCCATCATGCCGGATCAACTGCATCTTAGCGCCGCTGGCTACGAGATCTGGGTCGAGGGCATGGCTCCGCTCCTTGTGGAGATGATGCAATAAGCGAAAACGAATCAAACTCTGGAGGCGATCATTAAAACGCGGCCCTTTATCAAAGCAGGAATCGAAGTTTCCGAGCTGGCTCTGGGAGCATGGGCCATTGGTGGCGTACGCTATTGAGCGGTCAGTGAAAAGGAGGCCGCATCGGTTATCGAAACCTATTTGAATGCGGGAGGGAACTTCATCGATACCGCTCGTATGTATTTCGATTCCGAGGAACGAATCGGCAATACTCTCGATCGCATGGGAAATCGGGCTGACGTCGTCATCGCTAGCAAGACTGCCCAGGGCAACTCGCTGGAGAACATCTCTCTCATGCGTTCCGACATGGAAGAGTCCCTGAGAAAACTGAAGACCGATTTCATAGACATCTATCAGATCCATCACCCCTCCCGACCCCAACGTCATCGAGGCTTCCCTGGAGGAAATGGCGCGATTCAAAACCGAGGGGAAAATTCGGGCTATCGGAGCGTCGATCAAAGGTCCGAATGTAACTCAGGACACAGCAGATCTTTGTCACCAATACATCGATACGGGGAAAATAGACGCTCTACAGCTCATCTACAGCATATTTCGGCAAAGCAATGACCAGATTTTCGAACAGGCCCGCCAGGCCGGAGTCGGCATTATCGCCCGCACGGTTTTGGAAAGCGGATTTCTGACGGGAAAGTACGATGGCCGGTCCAGCTTTCCAGAAGGCGACCATCGGGCTCGCTGGGCACCGGATCAGATTCAGCGTTTTAAGGAAGCTACCGACCGCATCGCCTCCCAATTTCTCCATCCCCCATTCGAAACGCTCGCCCAGCTGGCCATTAAATTTTCCCCAGCCCCGCCGGAAGTAACCACTCTGATCCAAGGCGCTCGAACATCTAGCCAGGTGGAAAGCAACCTGGCCGCCGAAAATCTCCCCGAACTCGATTCAGAGACCCTCAGAGATCTTGATGAAATGTTCGCCGGATTCGAAGAAGTGGTCAATGTCTAGGATGCTACAAGAAATATGTTGTCACAAGTCGGGATTGCACGCGGCTCGCGTGCTGAACTAGTCAAAAGGTCCAATTCCCTACGTTGATCCACAGTTTTCCGCGCGACCCATCTCGAGAAGCCGGCAAGCTGCCCGCGATCCCGGAGGAGGAACCTTGCCTGATACTCGCCAGACAACACCGTAGATGGCCGCTCAATAAGGTTGAAGAAATGGGCCGAATTTGCTTCGATCTCGGCACGTTATGAATGCCCCACTAGGACGAATCCTCTACGCGCTGATCTTCTCTAGCTTTATTCTAGCAAGCGCAGACGCAGCTAGCGACTGGTCAAAACGCTATCCGCGGGAAGAAATCGCTCCCGTCTTTTCGCAAACGCCGGAAGGGCATCTAGTCCTCGCTTCAGAGACGCCAGGAGTCAATGGCCACTGGCTTAAAGTTTTTCCCGTTCAAGGCGGCAAGAGCTATCAGTTTTCCGCGCTTCGGCTTGCCGAAAATATCGCGAGCGAACGTCGCAGTTGCTTGGTTCGAATTGAATGGTATGGATCCGACGGAAGACTGGTTGAAAGCCCTTATCGTGTGAATCCAGAATATCTAGGAGGAGATCGAGACATGGCTCGCCCTGATTTTCCCCGTGACCGCGAGCGATTAGCTGACGGATCAGTGCTGGTCCGAGACACCTACATCGCCCCAGAAGATGCCACCCAAGCGCGCGTTCAACTGCATCTCCGTTGGACGGATACAGGCAAAGTCACCTGGAAGGAGGTTGCCTTCACGAAAGCGCAACCACTCGGTCCGCGAATCGTCATGCTAGCCGCCGTACACCACAATCTCAAGGGTGACGAAAAGAACACTATCGAAACGAACCGTTCCTATGTCGTTCCTCTTATCGAGAAGGCTGCCAAAAAAGGCGCCGATCTCGTCGTCCTGGGAGAGATGGTTTCCTGCAAGGGAGTAACGAATATATTTTCCGAAGTCGCCGAACCTATTCCTGGCCCAACCACGGATTTCTACGGAAAAGTCGCCAAAGAAAATGACTGTTATATCATAGTCGGACTCCCTGAACGGGATGGACATGAAGTCTACAATGTATCGGTTATGATGGGTCCCGATGGGAAAGTGGCCGGCAAGTATCGAAAAGTCACCCTACCCAGAGAGGAAATTCAACAAGGAATTTCACCTGGCTACGAGTATCCAGTTTTTGATACGCGTTTCGGAAAAGTAGGCATGATGATTTGCTATGATGTATTCTTTCCCGAGGTGGCCCGAGAGCTGGCAGTTAATGGCGCCGAAGTAATCGCCATGCCTATATGGGGAGGCAATCCCCTGCTGGCTGCGGCCCGCTGCGCCGAGAACGGAGTCTACCTCGTGAGCTCGACCTATACCGACCATAACGCCAATTGGATGAAAACCGCTATTTGGGACCGGGAAGGCAACCGTTTAGCCGAGGCCAAAGAATGGGGAACGGTGGTGATGGCTGAGGTAGATCTCAATCAGCCCACCCACTGGCAATTCCTCGGCGACTTCCAATCTCGGATCCAGAGGGAATCACCGATACGAAGAGCCGAGTAGCTCGGAAACCGATACTATAAACTTATTTCCACCGTGCGACCGCACGCTTGGAAGAAAGCCGCCTGGCCCAAGCTCGCTTCGAGTTCCGCAATTTACCCAAAACTCTTTATAACTGGTATTAGCCGTACTATCTTCTAGGCGAAAACCCGTCTTGAATACGTGGTAGGCAAGGGTTGAACACCTTCTTTCGATCAAGCGTCACAAATACGCGCCGGTCCTGCTTGATTATTCCGAAAATTGGCCCTTTGCTCCCCGGTCGATGATGAGAGCATTTGGATCTGGATTGGCGGTAACGGCATTGATCGCTATGCTTGTCTCTGGCTGCAGCCGTCCGACGGTAGAGGTTTACGATGTCCCCAAAGCGGAATCGTCTACCGCCCCTTCCCTCACGGAGCAGTCAACCCAACCCAGTTCTCCGGAAGATCGCGGCTGGATTCGCTGGTCAAAGCCCGAGCCATGGACGGAACTCGCCCCAACGGCATTCAGGAAAGGCAACTACCTCTTTGAAGGTGACTCCGGTAATGGCAAAGTCGAAATCACCGTGTCTTCATTCCCCGGAGACGTCGGTGGAACGTTGGCGAATGTTAATCGTTGGCGTGGCCAGGCTGGACTCGGTCCCGTAAGCCAAAGCGAGCTCGCAGCTTCTCTCACAGAGCTGACGATCGATGGAAACGCGGGTCAACTGGTAGATATCCTGCCTGAGGGCGATGACCCCCAGGCAGCGAGAATCGTCGCCGCTATTTTCATGTATCGCGGTGAAAGCTGGTTCTTTAAAATGTCCGGGCCTCAATCGCTCGTGGATGGCCAGAAGCCGGTGTTCGACACCTTCATAGAAACTCTGGAATTTACCGGTGCCAACGCGGCCAAATCGCAGGATTCTGAGATCTCAGAATCTCGGCCCCTAGCACTCGCTTTCGACACGCCAGAAGGATGGACAGAATCGAGTGGATCCTCATTTCGTATCGCTAGTTTTCAAATTGATCTCGAAGGGTTCGAGCCCGGAGATTTCTCGATTACGCGATTTCCTGGCGATGCTGGTGGCATACACGCCAACGTGAATCGATGGAGACAACAAATAGGGCTTTCCAATTGGTCCGAGAAACAAGTCGAGGAAAGAGGAAGAGAGATCGCCGCAGGTGAGTTGAAATTCGCATTATATGACCTGGCGCCGCGAACAGAGGCTGAAAAAGAGAACGTTCAGGAACGAATTCTAGCAGCGGTTATGGAACATTATGGCCAAAGCTATTTCTTTAAATTGAGGGGAGAGATATTCTTGGTGGAGACGCAGCGAAACAAATTCTTGCAGTTGCTTCGATCGACTCGATTCGAGACGGAATCCCCGTAACAAGTCGCCCACGCGCATGAAACCATTTATTCGATTCTTCTCGTCGTTCGAGCTTGCTATCAGTTGCATGGCCCTAGGCCTAGTACTGGTTTTCATCGGAACCATCGCTCAAGTTCAACTAGGAATCCATGGAGCAACCGAGCTGTATTTCTACAGCTACTTTCTTTACTGGAAGATTCCTGGAATCGGAGTTTCTATTCCTTACTTTCCAGGCGGATACACTCTAGGGTTCCTTCTCTTGATCAACCTGGTAACCGCTCTTTTCGTTCGTTTTCGCTATTCCTGGAAGAAGTCAGGCGTACTCCTAGTCCATATCGGCGTAATAACGCTTTTGATTGGCGAGCTCATAAGCAGTATGATGCAAGTAGATAGCGCCATGATTATCGACGAAGGCGGGAAATCCAATTTCTCGGAGGATCGTCGACTACACGAGCTAGCAATCGTCGATCATAGTCGTTCTCAGGAAACTGATCGCGTTTACGCATTTCCCCACGAAATGCTGGAGAACAAGCAAGACGCCCGCCACGAAGAGTTGCCATTCACGGTCAGCATCAGCCGCTACATGGCGAATGCGGAAATCCGACGTCGAGATGAAAACGCTCCGAGCGACGCCCTCATCGTCAATCAGGGAATCGGACTGCAAACCTATGCTATTCCGCTTCCCAAGACTGGGAAAATGGACGCTGTCAATCGCACCACTGCTGTCCTAACCGTATTTGACAACGCCAACGGAGAAGTTGTTGGGACCTGGCTCTCGAGCCTAGGATTTCCGCAACAGAAATTCGAGTTTCAAGGAAAGGAATATTCGATGGAGATTCGCCGAAAGCGATACAACTATCCCTTCGAAATCAAGCTTCTCGACTTCAGTCACGATCGCTACTTGGGGACGAATATCCCCATGAATTTCTCCAGCGAAATCGAGCTAACGCATCCAGAACGTGGCGAAAATCGGGAATTCCTTATCTATATGAACCACCCGCTACGCTACAATGGACTAACCTTTTTTCAAAGCGGGTTCGCCAACGAAGACACCACCACGATTTTGCAGGTCGTAAGCAACCCTGGAAGGCATTTGCCCTACATTAGCTGCATTCTCATTTTCATTGGCCTAACCGTACAATTTGGAATCGGCCTGATTTCATTCACCCAGAAAAGACTGAAAAAACCATGAAGCAAAAACTGCCCTGGATTATATCGGTTTCAATATTACTTTTGTATTTCGCTTCAAACTACATGAAGCAAACTCCCCGAACAGAGATTGACTACGAGGCGTTCGGGAATACGCCCGTCCATTTAAACGGACGTATCCAGCCGCTCGATTCCGTTGCTCGAAACGCATTGCTGGGCATGCGTTACAAGCGTACCTTCAGGGACGAAAACGGCAAGAAAACTCCCGCTATCGTCTGGCTCACTGAATTAATGATGCGGCCAGATTTGGCTCACGAAAGACCTATTTTCCGCATTCAAGACGAAGACGTTCGCTCGTTGCTCAAACTTCCTAACAAGCCCAGCAAGCGGAGCAAGATCATGATCGCTCTAATAGGGCCCGGAAGCGGCAAATTCTACTACTCTTTCAATGAAATCGGCCCTTCTCTGAAAACAATCAGCGAACAGGCCCAGCAGGCCAGTGAACTTGAAGATGCCCAACGCTCGAGATTTCAAAAAGCGGTCATACAGCTGGCCCGGGCCCTTTCCGACTACACGGGCCTCAGCCAATCTTTGCATCACGGGCAAGTCGCGTCGTTTACCCAAGAGTTAAATGACCTGGAACGCTTCGCGACTGAAGGAATCGAAGCCGTTAATCTTCGTCAACAAGGAGCCGAATACGATGAAACCGCATTCAATCAGATGATGAGCATCGGTTTCCTCTACCAGGGATTCGAACAGTCGGCCAAGGTCCTAACCATGCCTCGCGATGTCGGAGGCGAAGATCTTGAGTGGAACAAGACAAGTCATGTACTGAGGGAAGTTTTGCGCGAGGGAGGGGCAAGTGAAACTGCTCGTAGCTACTCTGCCGTAATCGATTCCTATCGCACTGAGGACTTCAAGGCCTTTAACGAGAATGTTCAGAAATTGCATGCGGATCTGCGGGCGGTGGACTCATCGATTGTCAGCAAAGCAGGTGTCGAACAGCTATTCAATTTCCTGGAACCGTTCTATATCGCGGCAGCTGGCTACGTAATGGCATTCTTGGCTGTGATCATTTCTTGGATACGATGGCCGGAAGCCATGAACAAGGCGGCTTTCGGACTCATCTGCGCCTGCGCCGTCATCCACACGATAGGCATCATCTTTCGGATTTATATCATAGGATACGCTCCCGTTATCAACCTCTACTCATCAGCCGTATTCGTCGGCTGGGGCGCGGTCCTATTGGCCATCGTCCTGGAAGCGGCATATAAAAACAGCATGGGCAATGCCACTGCTGCCGTTATCGGCTTCTCAACCTTGCTGGTCGCTCACCATTTGTCAGTCGGGGGAGATACGCTGGAAATGCTTCGAGCCGTGCTCGACAACAATTTCTGGCTAGCCACCCACGTCATCATAATCACCCTTGGCTACTCGGCCACATTTCTGGCTGGAGCGATCGGCTTCATCTTCATTCTCATGTCGATTTTCTCTAACCGCGTCGACAAGAAGGCCGCCCGCACTTTCGGGAATATGGTTTATGGAATTGTGTGTTTTTCGACTTTATTCAGCTTCGTCGGAACGATCCTAGGTGGAATTTGGGCAGACCAATCTTGGGGACGCTTTTGGGGATGGGATCCCAAGGAAAACGGAGCCCTCCTTATCGTAATATGGAATGCCATCATCCTCCATTGTCGCTGGGGCGGCTTTGTCCGCGCACGTGGCCTCATGATGCTAGCCATATTCGGTAACGTGGTCTTTAGCTGGTCCTGGTTCGGCACTAATATGCTAGGAATTGGCCTGCACGCCTATGGTTTCATGGACGAAGCCTTTACATATCTGGCTGCGTTCATGCTATCGCAGGTATTGGTGATCGGCCTCGGCGCGTTACCTACCCGTTTCTGGAAGAGCCAGATCGCATAGGATATCGATAGCCCTTCAGCCGGCCGTTACCATGGTAGTGGCTACAATCTTTCGCAAGCGTGCATCCGCGCCACGAACATGGCGTACTCTATCGAGTTATGGTTCAGCATAGGAGCGGGTTTATCCCGCAATGGATATCCTGTTGAATATCGCGGCATTAAGCCGCTCCTACAATCCACAGCGATCTAAGAGCTCTTCGTTAGCGGGCCTGGGTCCCCTTATCCAAATTTAAGGATCCGATCTTTCCTATACGACCTCGGCATCCACCGTTCGGGCAAGTTTCAAGTCGTCACCTTCTAGCGAATACACAACTTCCATTCCGTCTTGCACCTCGCATTCAATAATAGCTCGAGCTAACGAGGATTGGATAGAGCGCTGCATAAACCGCTTCAATGGACGAGCGCCATAAACCGGATCAAACCCTTTCTCCGCAATCCATGCGATCGCGTCGCTATCCAAAGAAACCGTGATGCGTCGATCTGCTAGAGTCTTGTTCAGCTCAGCTAGCAATAGAGTTACGACCTGTTCGATTTCCTCTAGATTCAACGGCTTGAAAATCACCATCTCGTCGACCCGGTTCAGAAACTCAGGACGGAAATGGGCCCGAAGCTCAGCTAGAACGGCCTCCTCAACCGACTCAGGAATCTTGGTACCGACAACGCCGTCCAACAAATGCTGACTTCCAATGTTCGACGTCATAATAATCACCGTATTCTTGAAATCGACCGTACGCCCTTGAGAATCCGTTACCCGGCCGTCATCCAAAATCTGAAGCATCACGTTGAAAACATCTGCGTGAGCTTTTTCGATCTCGTCAAAAAGCAACACCGAATAGGGCTTGCGGCGCACTGCCTCGGTCAATTGTCCACCTTCCTCGTATCCAACATAGCCGGGAGGGGCCCCTATCAAGCGGGCTACCGCATGACGCTCCATATACTCGGACATGTCGATTCGCACCACGGCATCCTCGCTATCGAAAAGCGTTTCCGCCAGCGTTTTGGCCAATTCGGTTTTACCAACACCTGTAGGCCCCAGAAATATAAAGCTGCCAATCGGGCGACTAGGATCCTTGATTCCCGCACGAGCTCGTAGGATAGCTTCGGATACGAGTTTGACAGGCTCGTCCTGACCGATCACACGCTCGTGCATGATCGATTCGAGCTGCAACAGCTTCTGCCGCTCGCCTTCAATTAAGCGGGTTACGGGGACACCTGTCCAACGAGAAACAATATCGGCTATCTCCTCCTGGGAAACCTCCTCCTTAACCAAGGTCCGCTCTGTTTGCTTGGATTCGGCTTCAGCTAATTCAGCTTCCAATTGAGGCAATCGTCCATGTTTCAACTCGGCCGCTTTGCTGAGGTCGTAGGACCGCTCCGCTCGTTCAATTTCCGCTTTGGCGTTCTCAATAAATTGGCGAAGATCCTGCAGCTTGGAAACGGATGCCTTTTCGTTCTCCCATTGCTGGCGCTGCGCCTTGTCTTGTTCCTTCAAATCCGCGATCTCCTTGCGAAGATTGTCTAGTCGGTTCTTCGATGCCTCGTCCGTCTCTTGAGTAAGCGCGGTTTCCTCGATCTCTAGTTGCATCAAACGTCGCGTCAACGCGTCCAGCTCTTCTGGCATGCTATCCATTTCGGTGCGAATGCTCGCGCATGCTTCGTCAACGAGATCGATCGCTTTGTCGGGCAGAAACCTATCGGAAATATACCGATCCGATAGCGTAGCGGCGCTGACCAGAGCATTGTCTTGAATACGCACTCCATGGTGCACTTCAAATCGCTCCTTCAACCCTCTTAAGATAGAAATCGTGTCCTCCACGTTAGGCTGATCGACCAAAACGCTTTGGAAGCGTCTCTCCAAAGCAGCATCTTTTTCAATGTTCTGCCGATACTCGTCCAATGTCGTGGCTCCAATACAATGCAACTCGCCTCGAGCTAGCATAGGCTTGAGCAAGTTGCCCGCATCCATCGCTCCCTCAGCTTTACCGGCCCCGACGATAGTATGCAACTCATCGATAAAGAGAATAATCTGACCCTCTGAAGTCTTAACCTCCTGCAACACGGCCTTCAAACGCTCTTCGAATTCGCCACGATACTTGGCTCCTGCCAGCAGCGAGCCCATATCCAAGGAGAAAACCGTCCGATCCTTCAATCCCTCAGGTACGTCTCCTCGGACTATACGCTGAGCCAGTCCCTCTACAATGGCGGTCTTGCCCACGCCCGGCTCGCCAATCAGAACAGGATTGTTCTTGGTCTTGCGCGATAGTATTCTAATAACCCGACGAATTTCGTC
>NZNM01000129.1 GCA_002694885.1 Opitutaceae bacterium
ACCCCACGAATAATTATCAAACCCTAGCATGGCGAAATCGAAATCCCGACTCGGAAAGGGCCTAGCTGGCCTGATTTCCGGAGGCGCCAATTCGGCGACAACTGAAGCAGCGAAAAAGGCGGCCAAAAAGATTGCCACCCCGAAACCAGGTTCCTCGAGCAAGAAAAGCAGTCCTGATTCAAAGGAAGCAGCCCTTAGCGCGAGCCCGGATTTTCAAGAGGTACCCATCGCCAAAATTGAGCCAAATCCGTATCAGCCCCGGCGAGAATTCGACGAAAGCCAGTTGGTCGACCTTGCGGAAAGCATTCAGAGCGAGGGGCTAATCCAGCCGATCGTGATTCGGGAGGTTGACGGTGGATTTCAGCTAATCGCAGGAGAGCGTCGATGGCGGGCGTTTAAGCTGCTGAAGCTTAAGAAGATTCCAGCTCGTATCATAGAAGCAGGCGATACTTCGGCGGCATCGATGGCTTTGATCGAAAATCTGCAGCGGGAGGATTTAAACCCGATCGAGGAATCGAAAGGGTACGCGAGCCTGATCAGGGACTTCGACTTGACTCAGGAGCAGGTGGCGGAGCGAGTTGGAAAGGGGAGAGCGACCATTGCGAATTCGTTGCGATTGCTCTCTCTTCCAGACGAGGTTCAGGGCTATTTAGCGACGAATATGCTCTCCACAGGCCACGCTAAGGTGCTGCTGGGATTGGAAGGCAAACAAGAGCAGGCGCTGCTGGCTCGACGGATAATTGAAGAAGGTGTGAGCGTGCGCGGATCTGAGGATTTGATTCAGTCGATTCGGAATAAGGCGGGAAAAGTAAAACCGGGCCAATCCAGGGAAGTTTCGGAAGGAGAAGTCGCTGCTATCGAGGATATTGAAAGTCGTTTGATGGCCTTTCTGAGTTCCAATGTTTCTCTCAAACACCATCCCAAGAAGGGCAAAATCGTTATCGAATACGCGGGGAATGACGATTTGCAGAGGATACTGGAGCGAATTGGTTTAGAAGAGTAGAAGGACTCACGCTCGATTGAGGCCATGGGCCGGCTTGTTTTCGCTGAGAATGTCAAAGCGATAACGCTCTATCGATCGAGATTTTTGTAACTCGCGCATCAGAAATGCGGTTTGTCTAATGTCCTCGAATTGAGAATGAAATCGATGGCCAATAAGAAATTTTCTCGGAGGCCCAAAATTCCAAGGGCGGTAGCTCCAGTCCTGATTGGTCTTGCGTTGCTCATCGATCCGATATTCGGGCAAATCAAAAAAGCCCGCGTACTGGTGGATTCTTATGCGGACAAAGGGTATTTGGACAATAAGGAGACGGACGATGGACTGCGTCCGGAAACCTACCATTTTGTCGAAGGCAAATTCGTGGGCGGATACATACGCGACCCAAGCTTGCGTGAAGTTCCCTTTACGGAAATTGCCGAGAACCTGGCTGTGGAGCTCCGGAAGCGAAACTACTATCCTGCGGGATCCAAAGATGAGGGCGATTTGCTGATCGTGGTAAACCGGGGAGTGACGCAGATCCAGGCGGACTTCGAGGATCTGTTTCCAACCGATGATGAAGAGGAGAGCCTCGAATCAGAGGAAGACGAGGAGTCGACTGATGAAAACCCTGGAACGTACTTGGATGAAAGCGGCTACACTTATCGGGAGCAGGACAACGCTAAGCTCATCGGGTTCGACCGAGCTTTAAAGCGCCGGGATCTTGGGATTCAAGAGTCCATAGAGCTTCAAGAGATGCTCAAAGAGGAACGATACTTTTTGATCCTGTCGGCCTTTGATCTGAAGGCGTTGCGGGAAACGGGTGAAAAGAGAATGGTTTGGTCGACCCGATTCAGCATGGACGCGGTCAAGGTGAATTTCAACGACGCCCATTTCGCCCTAAGCCGCGCAGCCTCGGGCTATTTTGGAACGAATTTAGATGGAGACTTGGGCAAAGTGAATACCTTTGCTGGTCCCGGTGAGATTACCCAGGGCGAATTGAAGGTAGTCGAGACTTTGGAAGAAAAAGAAGAATAAAAAACCTCGCCTTTTGGGGCGAGGTTCGTTGTTGAAAAATCCTTGGTTTCTAGAAGCCGTCCTGCTGTTGGCGCCGGTTGCCGCGTCGAGACCCTTTGCCTCCTCCGCCACCGCCACGATAGCCTCCACCGCCACCGCCGCCGCCGCGGAACCCGCCGCCACCGCCTTGGTAGCCACCGCCACCTTGTCTCGGGCGTTCTGGGCGTGGTGTCGCTTCGCGTACTCGGAGTTCTCGACCTAAGAGTTCGGTTCCGTTCAGTGATTCTATAGCCGCGTTTGCCTCGCTTGAATCGGGCATAGTTACGAAGCCGAAGCCTCGGGGTCTGCCGGTTTCCCGGTCAGTTATCAGTTTGATCGATTCGACATTTCCGAATTGCGAGAACGCGTTTCGCACGTCGTCTTCTGACGCGTCGAATGACAGGTTGCCTACATAGATATCCATTTTGTGAAAGCGCCTTTACTTTGTCTACAGATCAGATAGCGGGCGCCTCCATCGGTTCTGCGTGAAGACGCGCTTGAGTAAGCGATTCCCCAACTGGTTAAGTATTCGATTCCGACGCGCGATTGACCGGATTGCAAGGAGTAATCCCACTATTGCTAAAGAAGGTCTCCTTGTTGGGGCCCCTCAGGCGCAGCCAATCCAATGGCTCCATAGCCTTTGGGTGTTATCTTTCGGCCTTGAGGCGTCCGCTGCAGAAACCCGTTTTGAATGAGATAGGGTTCGTGCACTTCTTCCAGCGTATTAATTTCCTCTCCGACTGCGACCCCAATTGTACTCAAACCCACCGGTCCACCACGGTGAGTTTCCGCTATGGTTCTCAGTATTCGTTTGTCCATTTCATCCAAGCCCCTCTCATCGATTTCCAGTAGTTCGAGCGCTTGGCGAGCCATCGAACGGTTGATTGAGCCATCGCCTTTTTCTTCGGCGTAGTCTCTCACGAAATAGACGAGATTGTTGGCTATTCTAGGAGTGCCTCGCGAGCGATTGGCGATTTCGGTACCTCCTTCTTCATCGATTGGAACTTCGAGAAGTTGGCAGCTTCGTTTGACGATGCTGAGGAGTTGAACGGGATTATAGTAGTCCAGTCGAGTTTGTAGGGTAAAGCGGCTCCGAAGTGGAGCAGTCAGGAGCCCGCTTCGGGTCGTTGCCCCAACAAGGGTGAATTTGGGGATGTTCAAGCGAACGGAGCGAGCGTTGGGCCCTTGATCGATCATAATGTCGATCCGGTAGTCCTCCATTGCTGAATACAAATACTCTTCTACCGTTTTCGGGAGCCGGTGAATTTCATCTATGAAGAGAATATCGCCCTCTTGAAGATTCGTTAGCAATCCCGCTAGGTCGCTTGCCTTTTCGATAACCGGACCTGAGGTAACTCGCACGTCGGATTGCATCTCGGATCCAAGAATGAACGAAAGCGTTGTTTTCCCAAGCCCGGGAGGTCCGCTTAGAAGAACGTGATTTAACGGTTCGTTACGTTTGCGCGCCGCGCCCGACATGATCTTCAATCGCTCGAGCGTCTTTTCCTGGCCGACGAAATCCTCGAATCGCATAGGTCGCAAGATCGACTCGGTCTGAGAATTAGCGGGTGATTCGATCGCGGTCGCGAAGTACTCAGCTCCTTTGGCAATGGGTTCGCTCATGTGATTTCTATTAGTGTATCGGGTCTTGGAGGTTCATTAAATCCCAATGAGTGTCCCTAGCAAGAGGCGATAAAAATAAAAACCCCGATTCGCTACTGAATCGGGGCTGAAAAATTAGGATGAGGACTGGGATTTCCTACCTTCTCCTTGTGGCTTGCGTCTCCTGCGTCTTGGGCGATTGCCTCTGTTGGAATCCGATTGTTGTCCTGAAGGGGAGCCCTGTCTTCCCCGAGGTCGACGATTTCTGCGCGGCCTACGATTGCCGGAACCATCGCTTCGACTTTGTCCATCTCGGGATCTGCCCTGGCCTCCACGATTATTTCGACGGCGATTTTGGTTGGGCCTTCTTTTCTTACCATCGCTGGACTGGCCTTCTGCGCCCTCGTCGGATGTGAAAATCGATTTCAACCATCCAAATAGCCCTTTAGATTTTTCTTTCGCAACTGGACGCCTTGTTGGCCCGTTGGCTTTGGCTCGTTTCTTTGGCTCTGCCCGTTTTCCGTCTTTTGAAGGACGGAATTCTTGAACCCCATGGGTTCTAGGGGTTTCGCGCTTTTCTACCTCCGCGAAACGTTCGGGACGATCTTTAGACTCCAATTCGTCGACCGGGTAGGGAACGTTGTCGGAATCGTCTGATGATGAGACGTCGGGTTCCTGGTCCTCGTTCTCATTGTCGCGATTTCTTTCCCGATTCCTTCTTCGATTTGGATTTGGACCATCGTTTTCGACTAGGTGAGCAGGCGCGGTTGATTTAACCACGAGATCATCCATCTCAAGGAGATCGTCGTCTTCTTGTGGTCCGCGTAGTTGTTTCAGCGATTTGGCTGAAGCTGACTTGCTGCCGGGATGGAGCTTGCGTGTCCCATACATAATGGGCGTGTTCTTTTTGGGAGTCTCCAGGGAGGGTTCTTTTGAGTTCGAGTCTGCCTCTTCAACTCCCGAAACGGCTGAGGAGTCTTCAACCCGGTCTTCGCTGGGCTCTTCCTCGTGTTGGTTTTCTTTTGTTTCGGACATGTGTTCTTGTGTTCTTGGGCGTCGGAATTTCTACCTCGACGCCACTGGTTGTTTATTATTCTGCAGCGGAGCCCGACATCGGTTGGGGCGTTGAAATATGGCTGCGAAAGGGGGCTACTCTATAATTATATGGGAAAATACAACCATTAAACGGCCTGAGAGGACGTTGAAACTGGAAGCGGGAGGTTTCATAGAGAAATCCGATACGTGTCTCGAAGGCTATTAACTTGCCTGGCAGGCTTTTGAACAGTAGCGCTAGTGACATGGATAAGTTGACCCAGATATTCGAGATGCAAGAAGAGCTCAATTCTCGCATTGGCGTGGATCTTAAGAACATCGACCAAGAAGAAAAGACGAAGTGGATCCTGAATTACACTCGAGCCATGCAGCAAGAGCTTGCGGAGCTAACGGACTCAGTGCCGTGGAAATGGTGGGCGAAATACCAGGATTTCGATGAGCAGAATGCCAAAGTTGAAGTAGTCGACTTATTTCATTTTCTCGTATCGCTCGCGCAAACTTTGGGAATGACGGCTGATGACGTATTCGAGGCATATATTGCCAAGAATAAAGTGAATCACCAGAGGCAGGATTCTGGATACCGGGAAAAAGACGAAGCGGACTCTCGGCATATCTAGTTCACTTTTTCTGAAAAATCGTCCAATGTGGTGAAATAGAGTTCGAACCATTTTTGGTTTTTCGAATCTGAATTGGATATGGTCGTTCGTTTAGGAGTTGTGAAAGTGACTGGCGTTTTCGGCGTGCCGTTATTGTTGGTCGCTGGACTGCTTGGCCAAAGCGAGCCAATCCCTTTGAGCGAAGAGGATGCTATCAGCTTTGCGGCGCGAAATGACGACCGATGGCTCGCGGGGAGCGCCCAAAGAGCGTTGGAATCCGGACTTTACGAGATAGCTTCGGAAATGGCCAACGATATTCTGGCCAGTGGTCGATCGATTGACTCTACGATCCGAGCTCAACTAGCGCTTACCAGAATCGATGCCTATTTGGGCTGGGGTAAAGTCGAAGAAGCCGTCCGCTTGCTCGATAACTTGGAATCCCATGGCGTAGACGAGAATTCCATAGCGTTGAGGAAGGCTGTGTTGGCGTTCGCCGAAGAATCAACTCAAGATGCTACACAGGCGATCACATCGATTGATTCATCTCGATTGGAGCGAGGCGAACGGGTTTGGCTAGCGTTCTTGCGCGGGTGGCTAGATGCCGCTTCGGGAGATTTTGAAAGCGCTCGCATCGAATTCGAGACGGCTCGATCCGGAGCAGAAGATGTTTCGTCTGAGCTTTACTCTCGAATCGCCTTCCTGACGTTCGTTCACGAACTGGAGAACTCCGAGGATTCCATTTCAATCGAGGAGTTAAGACAATCTTACGAAGCGTTTCGCGGATCGGAAGACGGATTTCGTTATGCCCAATTGCTTGCGGTTGCGGCAGACAAGGATGGTGATAGGGAGGGAGCGATTGGCATATTGAATACGGCATTGGAGGAGCTGCCGGTGGAGTATCGTTCGATAGGCGATCAGATGAGGCTGCTGCAGGTGGTAATAGCGGGCTTGGATTCCGATGCGGGTCGTGAATCAGCGAGGTCATTGGTCGTCGATGGATCGGATCGGGGCTTGCAGAGGGTTGCTTTGCAGCAAATGGCTACGAATGGCCTGAGTTCCAGCGAAGGACAGAATCAGTATTTTTTGGATACATTAGACACTATGCTGGACAAGGACCCTCCTCATGCATTGGCGCCGGAAGCCCTTTATTATAGAGCCGTGAGCAAGTACTACTCCGCAATCCGCGAGGAGAGTTCGGACAGTTTTATTTCTGTAGACGACGATGGCGAGAGACTTTTACGTGATTATCCGGATTCAGAATACAATCGAGGGGCTTTGGCGTTGCTCGCTGCTTCTGCATGGCAACGTAACCGTTTCCGGACGGCGGCGAGTTACTTAACCCAGTTCAGATCGGAATATGCGAGTCCAGATGAAGAGAGCCGTTTGAATGTACTCATAGCGGATTGCTATTTTCGAGCAGGGGAGGGTGCGAATAATCCCGGCGATTTTTCAGATGCCGCTGACGCTTACCAATTAGCGCTAAGCGGAAACTTGGTAAGGGACGAAAGCAGTCAGGTGTTTTTCCAATTGGTGCTTTCCCATCTAAACGCTGGGGAGATCGACGATGCTAAGCGGGCTCTTGATGATCCGGGACTCACTCGTAGGTCGACGATCGTCAAGATCTGGCAGGCCGAGTGGATGTTGATTAAACGGATGCGACAGTTGGGTGAATCGATGGAAGCCTATGAGCGCATCAATAGTTTTGTAGGTCTCGAAGATCTGAATTTGAGCCTGCAACTGAGGATGCTGTGGTTTGGATCGAAATTGTCATTCGAATCGGGACTCTATGCTGAAACGCAAGTCTGGTTTGATCGTCTGATGACTGTATTAGAGGAAATCGGGCCAAGTGAGTTAATCGAACGAGTCGAGTCGGACGCAAAGCTGACTTTGGCGGAATCACTGTTAAGGCAAGGCACCGTTGATGAGGGACTTGCGATACTGTCGAGCGTAAGAAACGAATTCCCTGGATCGGAATCAGCGGAACGATCTTATCTCGTGGAGGCTCGCCATCTATCCGATCAAGACCTGGTAGTGGAATCATCCCAGCTTCTCAACGAGCTCGTTGAGAATTCTCCCGAAAGCCGATTCGCTCCGCTGGCGCTTTACGAGATCGCGCTGAATGCTGAAAAGCGAGGCCAGGGAGAATACCTGAGTCAGGCGATTGAGCATTTAGATCGCATAGCGTTAGATTATCCAGAGTCAGATCTGGTTTACTACGCTCGTCTGAAGCAGGGGAATCTCGCCCGCAAACTCAATGAGTTTGAAGCGGCAGAGCTGGTTTACGAAAGTCTGGAAAACACGTACCGTGACAGAGATGATCGATACTGGGCGCAGATATCATTGGCGGATACATTGATTGCTCGGGCAAGCGAGGATCCCAGCAAGTTCGAGGCGGGAATATCAAGACTGGAATATTTGGTGGATCTACCTACTGCGCCAGTCCCCTTGCGCGTGGAAGCGGGGTACAAAATTGGGATTGCTTGGGAAAATCAAGGTGAGCTGGCCAAAGCGAAGGCGGCTTTTTGGAATCTCTACAATTTGTTTGTCGAAGATGAATCGCGGATGCAGAGATTGGAAAAGCAAGGGAGGTATTGGCTTTCGCGTTCCTTGTTTGAGCTAGCGGAGATTTTCCAGAGCGAAGCCAATTTGGATATGGCGATTGAATTTTACAGAAAGATCGAAGAGCTAGGATTGCTAGGATCGGAATTAGCGAGAGCTCGAATCGATCAACTAAGAGGAAGAGGCCCGATAGCCACGGCCCAATAGAAGAATTTCAGATGATAGTCGCATCCATAGACGCCATACATATCGAGCTGTTCGACAAGTTCCAGCAAGGGGGCATCATCATGTGGCCCATATTCCTGATGAGCTTGGCGGCGTTGGCGATATTCGTGGAGCGCGTTTTGTTTCTGCATCGAAACCAAATTCGATCCCGAGAATTCCTTTCTGGGATAGAAAACTCGCTGGAAAAGGGCCGCTTGATTGAGGCTCTCACGGTATGCCAAGAAACTCCAGGCCCGGCGGCGGCTATGGTTAAGGCTGGATTGATGGCATTCCGTAAAACCGACGAAGAGATTCGTGAATCTGTGCGAGAAGCGGCCATCGTGGAGTTGGGTCCTATAAAGCGGCGAGTAGGCGCTGTCAGCGCGATTGCTCAGGCAGCTCCAATTTTTGGGCTCCTGGGAACTGTAATCGGTCTCATCGACGCGTTTTCCCAGTACGAGCAGCAAGGTGTTTACCTCAATGCGGGATTTCTTTCGGGAAGTATGTGGCAAGCTCTTATTACAACGGCAACTGGATTAGCCCTCGGCGCGGTTTGCTTGCTAGCGCACCACTTCCTTGTTGGGCGAGTTCGCGTAGCCATCCACGAGATGGAATGGCTGGGAAGCGAATTGCTTTTGGCATTCGCTCGAGTGAAGTCTGGCGCTTCCATCGACCAGGAGGAACTTCCTCATGAAGTTGTCGATTCTCAATCTTGAGAGGGAGGCCCCTCGGTCAGCCAAGCTCGGCTTTTGGCCGTTCGTGGATATCTGTGTGATTGGCCTATTCGCATCTCTTTATGGCTCTAACTTTGTCATTGCCCCTGGGATAAATATCGAACTGCCGCAGTCGAATCACGTTCAGTCGACGGTCGCCCAGAGGCTTCAAGTCATGTCGGTAGATGAAGTGGGCGGTGAGGAGCAGATATATTTTGAAGATAGGCTGTTAAAACTTGAGACTCTCGAAAAAATGCTTCGGCTCAGGGGTGAGGTCCCGGAGAATGTCACTTTATTGATTCGAATGGATGGGAAGGTCTCCGCTCAAACGATCGCATCGATTTACGAGATCGCAATGGCAGTGGGCTATCGTCAAGTGCTATGGGCCACCGAAAACCGACCAGAGGAATCAAACGCTTTAGACGCGATAGCCGACGAGTGAAATGAGGCGATCAGTTTCTAGATGGATAGCGGGTATCGGAATTGCGGCGGTTGTCCACATAGCGATTTACTGGCTTTTGGTTTTCGTAGAGAGGCCAACGACCGAGGAACCTGTTGTGCGACCGGCGGGCGCCACATTTCGGTACATTGGAAAGGATCAAGTCGAGCTTTTACCAATTATGCAGCAGCAACTCGAATTGTTCGACCCTAAGCCGCTCGTGCAGCCGACACAGTGGAACTTGGCTAACTCAGACGATCGTTTTGATCGAATAGAAGAATTCGTCGGAGATGACATGGATCTGTTCGTTGATTATGAGTCTAACTACGGAAGTGAAGAAGGTGATTTCATCACGGCATTTGGCAACTCATGGCGCTCTGCTGATGGCGCAGATGAGGTGTTTCTAGACTTCGAAATGGATCGGACGAAAGGATTCGGCCGCGTGGCCCGGAATCTACAATCGGTTGAAGATGACAGTGTAGAAATGGAAATCGTGCGTCTAAAAGATGGATCTCCAGTGTTGGGTCGTTCGTATAATAATGAAGTGTCTGAGCAAATCCGAGATCTTCCTGGGACTTGGGGGACGGCTTCATTCGTTATCCAGGTTATTGATTCGTTTCAGGTGGGCTCCCCGATTCTTAATCAAGGATCAGGCAGCGCGGAAGCCGACAGCCGATTGAAGGGATTTATTGAGACTGCGTTGATTCCGAAAGGCGAACTGAACGACGGCTTTTACACGGTCCAGATATCCCGTTAATCAAGGGTGAAAATTTTATTGAAATTTCAGTTGACGGGCAATTTTGGCTTGGACATCGTCTTGCTTCTTTTTTCGACACACACCACTTAAGAGGCCCTTGTAGCTCAGTCGGTAGAGCACATCCTTGGTAAGGATGAGGTCGGCGGTTCAAATCCGCTCGAGGGCTCCACTTGAGCTAAGGCCCTCTTTTTGGGAGTGTCGGATCAACGAAATACTTTCATATAAATCAAAAAACTAACAACCAAAAATGGCTAAAGGAACCTTCGAAAGAACTAAACCGCACGTCAATGTGGGAACGATTGGACACGTTGACCACGGTAAAACGACGCTGACCACCGCGATCTTGTCAGTGCAAGCTGGCAAAGGCCTTGCGGAGCTAAAAAGCTACTCGGACATTGCTAAGGGTGGTACGGTGCGTGACGAGTCGAAGATCGTTACAATCTCGGTCGCCCACGTGGAGTACGAGTCGGATAACCGCCACTACGCTCACGTAGATTGCCCGGGTCACGCCGATTTCGTTAAGAACATGATTACCGGCGCGGCTCAAATGGACGGAGCAATCCTGGTTGTTAGCGCAGCAGATGGCCCAATGCCTCAAACGCGCGAGCACATCCTGTTGGCTCGTCAGGTTGGCGTTCCAAAGATCGTTGTTTTCCTTAACAAGTGCGACCTGATCGACGACGAAGAGCTTCTTGAGCTCGTTGAGATGGAAGTTCGTGAGCTTCTAGACAAGTACGAATTCCCAGGAGACGATGCCACCATTATTCGCGGATCTGCTATGCAGGCTCTCGAAGGTACGGAGGAAGGTAAAGCGCACATCCAGGCGCTGATGGACGCAATTGACGCGGACATTCCTGAGCCAGAGCGCGAGATCGATAAGCCTTTCTTGATGTCCGTTGAAGACGTTTTCTCGATCACAGGTCGCGGTACCGTAGCGACTGGCCGTATCGAGCGTGGCATCATCAAAGTTGGCGACGAAGTTGAAATCGTCGGGCTTAAGGACACAGAAAAGTCGGTTGTTACCGGTGTTGAGATGTTCCGTAAAATGCTCGATCAGGGACAGGCGGGAGACAATGTTGGTATTCTGCTTCGCGGTGTGGAAAAGGACGCAATCGAGCGTGGTCAAGTTCTGGCTGCTCCCGGATCGATCACTCCGCACAAAAAGGGGAAGGCGGAAATTTACGTTCTTTCTAAGGACGAAGGAGGACGCCACACGCCTTTCTTCAATGGTTACCGTCCGCAATTTTATTTCCGCACCACCGATGTGACAGGAGTTTGCGAACTTCCTGACGGCGTAGAGATGGTGATGCCTGGAGACAACATTTCAATTGAAGTGTCGTTGACCAAGCCTATCGCTATGGAAAAAGGGCAACGCTTCGCGATCCGCGAAGGTGGCCGTACGATTGGGGCGGGCCGCATTACCGACATTGTCGAGTAGCGCGGATTTCCAACAGTTTAATTTCTTTGCCGGAACCCCTTAGCAGGGTTTCGGCAATTCTGTTTTTCAAATTTCCGGTTTAATTAGGGTAGTAGCTCAATTGGTAGAGTAGTGGTCTCCAAAACCATTGGTTGGGGGTTCGAGTCCCTCCTGCCCTGCCAAGCAAGTCACCTGTCATCAATGAAAAATCCTTTCAGCACAATCCGAATATTCGTCAACGAAACCGTGACGGAGCTGAAAAAAGCGACCTGGCCCACGCTCATCGAGCTGCGTGATTCCACAATTGTGGTTCTCGTCTCCATAGCGATTGTGGGCCTATTTATAGCGGTCGCGGATTTTTCCCTAGCGAACGTTGTTAACCTCTTCACCGGGTGGATGCGGTAACTCCTGTATCGATGACTGAAGCAAAGGCAAAGACCCAAGGAGATTGGTACGTGGTCCAGACCCTTTCAAACCAGGAAGGGAAAGTTAAACGCTATCTGGATAAGTTCGTCGTCGAGGAAGAGATGGAGGATTTCGTATTCGAAGTGCTTGTCCCGACGGAAAACGTTGTCGAGGTTAAGAACGGGAAAAAGACTCAGATCACTCGAAAATTCTATCCCGGTTACGTATTTGTCCGCATGCGCTTGTACGATGGTGACGGAAAGCTTATGAATAAGCCGTGGTATTTTGTCAGAGAGACCGCGGGCGTTATCAATTTCGTTGGCGGCGATAGGCCAGCTGCTCTGAAGAAGTCCGAGATCGACACTATTCTGAGTCAGGTTGAAGCTGCATCTGGCAAAGAAACTCCAAAAATCCAATACGAAGTTGGAGAGGAAGTTAAGATCACGGACGGGCCGTTCCTCAATCTCACCGGAAGAATTGACGAGATCGATCCGGAAAAGGGAAAACTCAAAGTGTCCGTTTCCATATTCGGGCGCTTCACACCTGTCGAATTGGAATATTGGCAAGTAGAACGTATAACAAACTAGGTATTTAGAATGGCTAAGAAGATAACCGGTACGATTCGCCTTCAGCTTCCAGCTGGCGGCGCGAACCCAGCTCCTCCAGTCGGGCCCGCTCTCGGGGCGGCTGGGATCAACATCATGGGTTTCTGTAAGGAATTTAATGCCAAGACCAAAGACCAGGCAGGCATGATCCTCCCGGCTGTCATCACGGTGTATCAAGATCGCTCCTTCAGCTTCATTTTGAAGTCACCTCCCGCAGCGGTTCTTTTGAAGAAAGCGGCAGGATTAGCCAAGGGTTCCGGAGTTCCGAATCGCGATAAAGTGGGTAAGGTAACTAAGAAGCAGATTCTTGAAATCGTGGAAACGAAGAAGGAGGACCTTAACGCCAGCGACCCAGAGATGGCGTCGCGGATCATCGAAGGTACCGCCCGATCGATGGGTATCGAAGTAGTCGATTAGATCATATCAATTTTTCTGATACGAAAATAATACATCAAAGCAGGAGCCGAGAGGCGTTCGCACTGCAAGGAGTGAAAATGCTAAAGCTGACAAAACGATATCGAGCCGCCCAAGAGTCGGCCGATCTAGGCAAGGAGTACACCGTAGAAGAAGCGGTTGAAGTCCTTGGCAATATGCCAAAGGCGAAATTTGACGAAACTGTCGAAATTTCGATGAAGCTGCTAGTAGATCCTCGGAAAGGGGATGAAATGGTACGCGGCACCGTAATGCTTCCCCATGGAAGCGGCAAATCAGTCAAGGTCTTGGCGTTTACCTCAGATCCTGAGGCGGCTAAAAAGGCGGGAGCTGCGGAAGCTGGCCTTGAGGATATGATCGAGAAGATCCAGGACGGCTGGATGGATTTCGACGTTGCGGTGGCCACTCCCGACGCGATGAAGGAGGTGCGGAAGATCGCAAGAGTTTTGGGTCCTAAAGGCCTAATGCCGAACCCAAAGGCGGGCACAGTTTCGCCTAAGATCGAGGATGCCATCAAAGAAGTTATGGCAGGTCGTGTTGAATTTAAACTCGATAAGGGAGCCAACTTGGGTGTCGGCATCGGTAAGCGATCATTCTCTAAAGAGCAATTGGTCGAAAACGTTCGAGCATTAATGGAAGCGATCGGCAAAGCCCGTCCCCAGAATTTCAAGGGCGCCTATATTCGTAGCGCTAGTGTGTCGGCGACAATGACGCCTGGCATCAGGATCGCAGGTTCGGAGTACTCTCAATACTGAGGTCCAAAAATTAAGAGGAATTAGATCATGAGACCGGAAAAACAATTTTTGGTAGACGAAGTAAACGCCCATCTCGACAAGTCGGACTATGTATTCGTAACCGACTTTCAGAGAGCGACCGTTCCCGATATCGCGGACCTTCGAAGCAAACTGGCGAAAGAAGAAGCCGAGTTCCACGTCATTAAGAATAATATTCTGAAAGTCGCGGCGCGAGATCGTGGATATCCAGAGCTGGATGACCATCTAACTGGACAGAACGCGATCGTCATCGGAGGAAAGAATCCTTCTGGGGTCGCGAAAGTGCTTACGAAGTACTTCGACAGCGAGGAAAAGATCGAAGTCAAGGTAGGGGTGCTGAGCAACCAGAAGCTCGAAAAGGACGATGTTTCGGCTTTGTCCAAGCTGCCGTCTTTGGAATCTCTCAGAGCCCAGTTGCTTGGTTTGCTCTCTCAGCCAGCTCAGCAAATGGTATTCATTCTCAATGCCGTCCCGCAAAACGTGCTAAATGTATTGCAAGCGAAAGTAGATGCAGAAGGAGGAAACTAATTTTCTATACGGGAAGGCTTGGTCGTCTTCTCTTTTTAACTGAAACCTAAAACTAAAGATACAGGCTAGGGCCCTAAGTGGCCTTAAAAGAGGAAGATCCAAACTAGCCAATCGAAGAAAAATGGCAGACCTAACTAAAGAAGACGTAATCGAATGGCTCAGCAATCAGTCCGTGCTGGATATCGCTGGATTGGTGAAAGACCTCGAAGAAAAATGGGGCGTCAGCGCAGCTGCTCCCGTAGCGGTTGCCGCAGCTCCTGGAGCTGGTGGCGGCGGAGACGCAGGCGAAGCGGCTGAAGAAAAGACGGAATTCGACGTGATTCTGGCCGAAGCTGGCGCTAAAAAGATCAATGTGATCAAGGAAGTTCGCGGTATCACCGGACTCGGGCTGAAAGACGCCAAGGATCTCGTTGAAGGCGCTCCCAAACCGGTTAAGGAAGGCGCTTCGAAAGAAGAAGCTGAAGAAATCAAATCCAAGCTCGAAGCGGCCGGCGCTAAGGTAGAACTCAAATAGCATTGTTCGATACCGCTTTTAGAAGCTTATTTTCCAAGACAGGCGCGTTTTCGTGCGCCTGTCTTTCCTGTCTCTATACGCCAGCCGTTTTTGCTTAGATTTTAGCGGCTGTTTATCAATTTTCCACTACCCGCACAACCTAGTCACTCAATTAAGGACACTCCATGGCCGACCGTAAAAATTTCGGAAAACTCAAGGACACGCTAACGCCTCCAAATCTGATTGAGATTCAGATCGATTCCTACCTGGATTTTCTTCAGAAGGACGCGCCGATTCAGGAACGAAAGAACGATGGTCTCGAAGCAGTTTTTCGTGAAGTATTCCCGATCGAAAGCTACGATGGGCGATTGGTTCTAGAATTCGTTTCCTATACGATCGGAGATCCCAAGGCCACGGAAATCGGATGTATCCGTGAAGGAATTACCTATTCGGTACCTCTTTATGTTAAATTGCGTTTGCGGGAAGAAGAGAATATAAAAGATGAAGAGATCTACATGGGCGAAATGCCTATGGTGACCAGCCGTGGGTCCTTTATTATTAATGGGGCTGAACGCGTAGTCGTTAGCCAGCTGCATCGTTCTCCCGGAATCTGCTATGAAGTGACTCCGCATACGAACGGCAAGCTGCTTCATTCTTTTAGGGTGATTCCAGACAGGGGAACGTGGCTGGAAGTTCAATTCGACAATAACGACCTGCTTTATGTTTATCTAGATCGTCGCCGTAGACGTCGTAAGTTTCTCATTACGACTCTCCTCAGAGCAGTGGGCTATAGTTCGGATATCGATATTCTGAATCTGTTCTACGAGATTGAGGAAATGCCGACCGCCGATGCATTGGCGAAGGAAAACGTTAGCCAGTACGTTTTGGTGGAAGATGCTGTAGACGCGGAGAAAGGGGTCGTTATCGCCCGGGCGTTCGAGCCTTTGACTAAGGCCATTGTTAGGGAATTCGAGACTCATGGCATCCCTGCTTTGAAGCTGATTGACACGTCGGCAGACGACGGGGCAATCGTGCGCGCTTTAAAGAAGGACACGACTCAGAACGAGGAAGAAGCTCTTAAGGAGATTTACAAACGCCTACGTCCGGGCGAACCACCAACTACGGCGAATGCCAAAGCGCTTCTCAAGCGCTTATTCTTCGATCCCAAGCGATACGATTTGGGAAGGGTTGGCCGTTACAAGATCAACCAGAAATTGGAGATGGACATCGATGTTGAGCAAAGGACCTTGCAAGGCGACGACGTCGTAATGGCGACAAAGTATTTGATTAAGCTCAAAGGTGGCGAGGGTTACTTGGACGATATCGATCACTTGGGTAGTCGGCGTGTCAGAACGGTTGGAGAGTTGCTCGCCAATCAATGCCGATTGGGATTGTCTCGTACGGAGCGTTTAGTGCGGGAGCGCATGACGCTTTACGATCAAAGCGTTGATTCGATCACGCCGCAAAAGCTGATAAATCCCAAGGCGCTCACAACTGTAATTCGCGACTTTTTTGCCCGAAGTCAGCTGTCGCAATTCATGGATCAGATCAACCCGCTGGCAGAGCTTACGCACAAGCGTCGCCTGTCAGCTTTGGGACCTGGTGGTTTGAACCGGGAGAGAGCCGGATTCGAAGTGCGGGATGTGCATCCATCGCACTACGGACGTATTTGTCCGATTGAGACGCCGGAAGGTCCCAATATCGGATTGATCAATTCGCTATCGACCTTCGCGCGAGTCAACGAATTCGGTTTCATTGAAACACCTTATCGCGTAGTGGAAAAGGGGCGGGTTACTGATGAAATCCGTTACCTGAATGCCGACCAAGAGGAAGGTAAGATCATTGCCCAAGCCAATTGCGAGGTAGATGATAAAGGGGTTTTTGTTGGTCACGTAACAGTTCGTCAGAGTGGCGAGTTTCTGGAAGTCGACAAAGAGGAAGTCGACTTCATGGACGTTTCTCCGAAGCAGCTTGTTTCAGTAGCTGCAGGTCTGATTCCCTTCCTTGAGCACGATGATGCGAACCGCGCTCTCATGGGCTCGAACATGCAGCGCCAAGGTGTACCGTTATTGAAGGCGGATTCACCTTATGTCGGTACTGGAATCGAAGAACGTGTGGCGCGAGATTCCAAGACTGTGTGCGTTTCAGAGCACGATGGAATCGTTGCCTCGGTAGATTCGAATCGTATCGTAGTTACCAAGGATGGCGAACTTCCCAACCACTTTTTCAATAAGCCTGAATCGGATGAAGCGAATGGCGTTTTTGTTACGGAGCTCCGTAAATTTATGCGCTCCAATTCCGGGACATGTTTCAATCAAAAGCCTATCGTCGTCAAAGGCCAGCCGGTCAAAGCTGGCGAGATTATTGCAGACGGACCTTGCACTCAGGATGGGGAACTAGCTATTGGCCGCAACATTCTCGTGGCGTTCATGCCGTGGAATGGATACAACTTTGAGGATGCAATTCTGATCTCCGAGAAGGTACTCAAGGATGATGTGTACACTTCGATTCACATTGCGGAATTCGAGACCACTGCTAGAGATACCAAACTCGGGCCGGAAGAAATTACTCGGGATATTCCCAACGTTGGAGAGGAAGCTCTGCGGAATCTCAACCACGATGGTGTGATTCGCGTAGGCGCGGAAGTACATCCTGGCGATATTCTCGTAGGCAAGATTACTCCAAAGAGCGAAACGGAATTGGCTCCCGAAGAAAAACTGCTGAGAGCTATCTTCGGCGAGAAGGCAGCCGATGTAAAGGATACGTCTCTTGTTGTCCCCTCTGGAGTGGAAGGCATCATTATGGATGTCAAGGTGTCCAGCCGTCTAGACTACGAGAAAGAAGCCCTTAGCCCTTCCGATCGCCGTCGCCAAGTCAAGCAGATCAATGAGGAATATAAGACGCAGATGGACAAGCTCCGCGAAGGGCTGACAGAAGCGCTTTCCAATATCCTTCTCGGTGAAAAAATCCCATTGGACGTAGTTAATGGGCAAAGCGGAGAGATCATCATTCCCGCCAACCGAAAAATTACCAAGACGCTTCTGCGCAAGTTGGCCGCTGTATCAAAGCACATCGAAATCGATCCTTCTCCCGTACGTATCAAGATAATGGAGATTATCGGCTCTTATCAAAGCAAGTTTGATGAGCTAGAGCAAGACCGCGAGCGGAAAACGGCCAGTATCGAGACAGGTGATGACGCTGCTCAGGGAGTTATCAAGCAGGTGAAGGTGTACATCGCTACCAAGGAGAAGCTCAAGGTAGGGGATAAGATGGCGGGTCGGCATGGTAACAAGGGTGTCGTTGCGAAGATCGTGCCTGAGGAGGACATGCCGTACATGCCTGATGGCACTCCCATTCAGATATGCCTGAATCCATTGGGGGTACCTTCCCGAATGAACGTGGGCCAGGTATTGGAAACTCATATGGGATGGGCCTGTAAGGCCCTGGGGATGAAAGTTTCGACCCCAGTCTTTGATGGCATACCGGAAAAAACAGTTCGACAATATCTGGATGACGCAGGACTGCCTACGACAGGCAAAAGCGCGCTCTATGATGGGCGAACCGGCGAGAAACTTGATCAAGAAGTCGTAGTTGGTTGGGTGTACATGCTGAAACTGAATCACTTGGTTTCGCACAAGATTCACGCTCGCGCCGTTGGTCCTTATTCGTTGGTTACGCAACAGCCATTGGGAGGAAAAGCCCAATACGGTGGTCAGCGTTTCGGAGAAATGGAGGTTTGGGCGCTCGAAGCTTATGGCGCCGCTTACACTTTGCAGGAATTGCTCACGGTGAAGTCCGACGATGTCCAGGGCCGGACAAAGATTTACGAATCCCTTGTTAAAGGAGACTCTACTTTGCAAGCCGGTACACCTGAATCATTTAACGTATTAATAAAAGAGATACAGTCTCTAGGTCTTGACGTTCGGTTAGGGCGTCAAAGTGAATTAGATTATTAAGAGAACCGCAAACTGCTAGGAGCAAAATATGTCTACCCAAGAAGCTCAAGAAACTCTCGGTCTCGAGCGCGAATCGAATTTCGATTGCGTGTCGATTAACGTCGCTTCTCCGGAAACGATTCGATCTTGGTCTCGTGGAGAGGTCAAGAATCCGGAAACCATCAATTATAGAACATTTAAGCCAGAGCCTGGCGGACTCTTCTGCCAACGTATATTCGGCCCAGTTCGCGACTACGAATGCGCGTGTGGAAAGTACAAGCGCATCAAATACAAGGGCGTAATCTGCGATCGTTGTGGTGTCGAAGTAACGGTATCGAGAGTGAGACGTTCCCGCATGGGGCACATTGAACTCGCTGTTCCCGTGACGCATATTTGGTTTCTCAAGAGCATGCCTTCGCGTCTAGGGCTGCTCCTGGATATGACGGCCCGGGCTTTGGAGCGCGTGATTTACTACGAGGCCTTCATGGTTACGGATCCAGGAAGAACGCCTTTGGAAGAAAAGCAGTTGCTAACCGACCAAGAATATCTGCAAGCGATAGAAGAGTATGGCGATGACTCGTTCGTCGCGAAAATGGGGGCAGAGGCCCTGCGCGACGTTCTATCGGTCATGGATATGGCGGGTACGGTGCTCGAGCTCCAGGAGTCAATGCGGAGCACTAAGTCGAAGCAGATCAAAAAGAAGTTGGCGAAGCGTCTCAAGGTGATACAGGGCTTCATCAAGTCCTCTTCGCGTCCAGAATGGATGATTCAAGAAGTCGTTCCTGTTATCCCGCCCGATCTGAGACCGCTCGTTCCATTGGAAGGGGGTCGTTTCGCTACATCCGATCTCAATGATCTCTATCGACGCGTCATCAACCGGAATAACCGTCTCCGGAATTTGATGCAACTGAAGACTCCGGATGTGATTATTCACAATGAAAAACGGATGCTACAGGAAGCGGTTGACGCTCTCTTCGACAATGGCCGTCATGGTCGTCCCGTTACGGGCGCAGGCAATCGCCCACTGAAATCATTGAGCGACATGCTCAAGGGCAAGCAAGGTCGATTCCGCCAAAACCTACTGGGCAAGCGTGTTGATTATTCAGGCCGTTCGGTAATTGTTATTGGACCGGAATTGCGTTTGCATCAGTGCGGTTTGCCTAAGAAAATGGCTTTGGTTCTTTTCGAACCGTTTATCATTCGACGATTGAAAGAGCTTGGGTTCGTCCACACGGTTCGGGGCGCTCGCAGGATGATCGAGAAGAAGTCTCCAGAAGTTTGGGACATTCTGGAAGAAGTTACCAAGGGTCACCCGGTATTGCTGAATCGGGCCCCAACGCTTCACCGACTATCAATTCAGGCATTCGAGCCCGTGTTGATTGAGGGAGAGGCTATTCGCGTCCATCCACTTGTTTGCACAGCCTACAATGCCGATTTCGATGGGGATCAGATGGCAGTGCATGTACCGCTTTCGTTAGAAGCGACTCTTGAGTGTAAAACGCTTATGATGGCGAGCGGAAACATCTTCTCGCCCTCGAGCGGTAAACCTATTTTGACTCCGTCTCAGGATGTCATTTTGGGATCCTACTATCTAACCTTGGAGCCTTCAACGCCGGCAGAAGAAAGTGGTAGGATTCCGTTGGCTGGAACTCAAAGCGAGGCCATGTTTGCCCAATTGGATGGGGCATTGAAAACCCACGATTGGATTCGGATTCCTAACCCGGATTATGGTCGCGAAACCGTATTCGGTAATAGCGATCGGAAGACGATAACAACTACCTTAGGTCGTATTCGATTCAGCCAAATTTGGCCAAAAGAATTGGGCTTCCTCAATTTCCAGGTGGACAAAGGGCAATTGGGTGACGTTATCAACAACACCTACAAGGTATCCGGAGCGGAACAAACCGTTATATCGCTTGATCGCTTGAAAAAGCTAGGTTTTGACGTCGCTACTATGGCGGGGATCTCTATCGGAATCGATGACATGATCATCCCTGAGAGCAAGAGCGGTATCGTGGAAAATGCTTTCAGTCAGATTGAAGAAGTTGAAGGCCAATATCGTAAGGGGATTATCACGACGGGGGAACGGTACAACAAGATTATCGACATCTGGACGGTAGCGACCGACGAAATCAAAAAGGCGGTTTTCGAGAAATTGCAGACCAATGATGGCAAGCCAGGGGTGAATCCGGTATTCGTAATGATGGATTCCGGGGCCCGTGGTAATCCTAACCAGGTAAGGCAGCTTTGCGGAACACGTGGATTGATGGCCAAGCCTTCTGGCGAAATTATCGAACGTCCGATTCTCTCCTCGTTTCGTGAAGGTCTAACGGTGCTAGAGTACTTTATCTCGACACACGGAGCCCGTAAAGGACTCGCGGATACTGCGTTGAAAACCGCGGATGCTGGTTACCTGACTCGCAAGCTTTGCGATGTGGCTATGGATGTCATCATTACCGAAGAAGATTGCGGCACGCGTGAAGGAATCTGGAAGCGGGCTATCTTCGAAGGTGATGATGAGATTGTCAGTCTACGCGAGCGGATTGAGGGAAGATGTTCTTGTGACGATGTATTCAATCCCAGCAACCCAGATGAAATAATCGTTTCTTCAGGCGAACTAATCACGGAGGTGACAGCTCAGAAGGTCGAAGATTGCGGTATTGAGCGGCTTAAGGTTATGTCGCCTCTCACGTCCACTGCTAACTACGGTATCGATGCCAAGTCGTATGGGATAAATCCCGCTTCGAATGATGTAGCTAAGCTGGGCGATTCCGTGGGTATCATCGCCGCTCAGTCTATCGGGGAACCGGGAACTCAGCTGACAATGCGTACTTTCCATATTGGAGGTATTGCCAGCTCTGTGGTCACGGACCCTCGAATTATCGTGCGTAATTCCGGACGAGTAAAGTTCCGCGGACTAAGGCTGGTGCACATTGAAACTCCGGAAGGTCCCGTCTTTATCGCGTTGAACAAAACAGGATCGATCCAGGTTCTCGATAAGAATGATCGTGAATTGGAAGCCTACCCGATTGTAGTAGGATCTGCGATACGCATTCCCGATGGCGAGGAAATTAAAGCGGGCGCCGTGCTGGCTAGCTGGGACCCGTATAATATTCCAAATCTTTCTGAAAAGGCGGGAACGGTCCGCTTCCGCGACATGATCCGTGGCGTTACCATCAAGAAGGAGCTGGACGAAAGCTCGGGACGTATCGCTACAGTGGTTATCGAGCACAAGGAAGACCTCAATCCGTCTGTTGAGATTTGCGATGACTCAGGCAAGGTTTTGGCTGTTTACAGTATCCCGACGGGAGCGCAGGTGGCCGTGGCCGAGGGTGACGTTATTGCCCAGGGCGCCCTATTAGCGAAAACGCCTCGTCAGGCATCCAAGACGAAGGATATCACCGGTGGTTTGCCCAGAGTTGCTGAGCTTTTTGAAGCCCGGCGCCCGAAGGAAGCTGCCGAGATGGCCCGTCTGGATGGAGTTGTGTCCTTCGGTGGTACGGTTCGTTCGAAGCGTAAGCTCATTGTTACCAATGAAGAAACGGACACCTACGAAGAGCATCTCATCCCACACGCTAAACAGATCATTGTTCAGGAAGGCGATGTCGTTCACAAAGGACAACATTTGACTGAAGGATCGGCAGATCCTCACGAGATCCTGGATATTCTAGGTCCGAGCGAGTTGTACAACTTCCTGATCAATGAAGTTCAGGAGGTTTACAGGCTTCAAGGGGTGACGATTAACGATAAGCATATCGAACTGATAATTCGACAAATGCTGCGCAAGGTTCGCATCACTGATCCGGGAGATACCGAATTCTTCTGGGGTGAGCAGGTTGAGCGTTCAACCTTCCTCCGCGAAAACAACCGAATCGTTGAGGCCGGTGGCAAACCAGCCGAGGCGGAGCCGGTCCTCTTGGGAATTACGAAGGCCTCGATCGAAACGGAAAGTTTCATCTCCGCGGCTTCGTTCCAGGAAACGACCCGAGTTCTTACCGATGCTTCGACGTTGAGCAAGGTGGACACCCTTCACGGATTCAAGGAGAACGTGATCATGGGTCACCTGATTCCTGCTGGAACGGGCTTACCGCAGTATCGTGATCTGCGGATCACGCTTCCATTTGGTAGTGAGCTCGGCGAGGCGGAAGAGGAAGAGGTTGAGGGAGAGATCATGCCCAGCACCGAAGTCGGATAATTCCAGCTACTTTTATATAGATGTTCATTTTTCAAGCCGCGGCCTTAGGTCGCGGCTTTTTTGTTCTAGCTAACTATTTCTGCTGGAAGAGAAGGTTCTCTGGAACGTGATGCATGATTCGATCGGCCACTGTCTCGGTTAGATCCTTGTCTAGATCCTCCGGGTAGCGAACGAGCCCATTCGAAAGTTCGAGATTCCCCATGAATAGCGGTTCTTCCGGATAGAGGCTTTTCATGTTATTGAAAATCGTCTTAGGTGATCGAAAAACGCCTATTGTAGCGGAATGGATAGCAGATAGCGGTATCTGCTCCAATGTCTCGTCGATAAATGCCCGATAGACTTGTTGGCAATTATCAAAATAGATCAATGGATCGAAGCGGAGCCCTATTTTCCAGCCGGCTGAAGCGAGCTTGGCGATTGCTCGCAGACGAGCCGTCAGAGTGGGGGCTTTGAACTCAAGAGATTTGGCGACCGAATCAGGACTCAATGTGAATGCGACAACGACGTTTTCGAGAGCCTCTCTTTGTAGAAGAGGAGAGACATTTACGCTTTTCGTTCGCAGTTCCAAGGTGGCGTTAGGCAGATTCTGGAAAAGGTCGAGGAAATGATTGGCGAAGCCGGTGAGGCTTTCGAGGGCAAGGCTATCGCAGTCGTATCCGCTGAAGAAGATGCACTGCTCATTGGGATGGGAATTGGCGACTTCTCGGATGTCGGAAACGAAATCTTCGTAGTTTACGAATAAGACGAAGTTGGAAGACCGGTACATGCCCTGTAAAAAACAGTAGCGGCAATCGTACAGGCAATTTAGCATATGGGAGAAGTAGTAGTGCCGGTCTGCTCCGATTCCGTATTCAGCGGGAGTGGGAAGGACTTTCTCCCCTCGCTTTTCCGCGAGAATGAGCGCTGGGTTTGACTTTTGGACACGGAAGTTCTGGCGTTTCGGATTGAATACCTCTCCGTATCGCGAGCAACAAATAGCCTCCGCGTTTGGGTAACGCTTTAGCAGATCGATCGTTCGAGGATGATCATGAATAGCGTCCTCTACGTAGATTCGTTCAAACATTCCTATTCGGCCTAAAGACGTGCTATCTCAAACAGCGATTTCCTGGGCAAAGGTGTTGAGAAGAAAGCTTGTCTATCTCTTTTTCGATCAAGTCAAAAACTCCGCGCTTATCGCGGCCGATGAGTCGATTCGAAAAGTCTTTCCTATCGCTTTCGTCCAGGAGATGGGAGAGTTGCCCGAGCTTCTCGTTCAGCGAGTGCTTATCGGTCTCTGATAAACGGTGGGTAGATTGAACTTCCAAGCGCGCCACTTTCACCCAATCGCTAATTTCTTCGATTACTTGGTTCTCAAGGGTCTTTTGAGCGAAGAATTCTATTTGCTCAAGGTGGGTGGCAATGCTTTCGGACACTGCTTCCTTGTCTAGAGTCTTGATTGCGGCATTGGTTGCATTGTCAGAAACCGCCTTGAAAACGTGGATGAATTCCAAAGTGGATACTGCCAAAGCGGCGGAATAGAATCCGTAGGCCTCCATGTCGAACAGGCAATTGGGCTGATAGCCTGTAGAGGGAGCTCTCAGTGTTCGCGTTTCGATGCCGGGCCATGGGGCTCGAGCGACGATCTGGGGGAAGTATACGTCTTTAGAATTATCCGAGCTAACGCGATTAGCGATAAAGCCGCTTCCGATAGCCGCGTCGCGATGTCCAGCGATTCCAACATTCAACCAGATTTTGCCAGAATTGGGAAATCGACAGGCCAGCGCGGTCGTTGCTATCGCTGATCGAAGTTCGCCAACTCCAGAAACCACGAGTCGAGCCATATCGTTAGCGAAGAATCGAGCCCGACCATGGCTGCCACAGGGCTTTAGGCCGTAGCGATGGATGAGCGGACGAGCCTCGCAATCGAGGGCGGTAACGAAATGAATCATGGAAGCTGGAATAATTGCTCTTTTTGCCTTGATGTCATTGTGACGAATGGGCAAAACGCAAGGCTCTCAATTTATCGTAGCTGATAAACCATAGAGATTCCACCTAGGAACCTCGCCCATTTTTAAAGCATATCAGGCCAGTCATTGGCAGGGTGTGCTTTTTACTCGTTTTTCGGTAGAAAATCCTTGCCGAGCAAACGGCTTAAGGTAGTTTCACGCTCTTTTCTCAAAATTTCACACCATGCCAACAATCAATCAACTTGTCAGAAAAGGCCGCAAGGCGGCTCGCTCGAAGACCAAATCTCCGGCGCTGGACGCGAATCCGTTTCGTCGGGGCGTTTGCGTTCAGGTGATGACGCGCACACCGAAAAAGCCGAATTCCGCTATCCGGAAGGTGGCCAAGGTGAGGTTGACCAATGGCATGGAAGTAATCGCCTACATCCCTGACGAGGGGCATAGTCTTCAAGAGCACAGTATCGTTTTAGTAAGAGGGGGACGTGTGAAGGACTTGCCAGGTGTTCGTTACCACATCGTCAGGGGAACCTTGGATGCCATGGGCGTAGAGAAGCGCCGGCGCAGTCGCTCAAAGTATGGAGTGAAGCGACCAAAATCCTAATCAATCTAGTTTTCCACAATGTCACGTCGTAGAAGAGCAGTAAAGCGCCCAACCAAACCGGATTCCCGTTACGGAAGCACGCTGGTGGGACATCTGGTAAATACCGTCATGCGTGACGGGAAGAAGACTTTGGCTGAGAGAATCGTTTATTCGGCCTTTGAACGAGTGAGCGAGAAGTTAGAGAAGGGCGATCCTGTCGATTTGCTACTAGGGGCTCTCGAGAATGCCCGCCCTCGACTTGAGGTTAAGAGCCGTCGAGTTGGTGGAGCTACGTATCAAGTTCCTTTGGAGATCCCTTACGAGCGCCAAGAATCGCTCGCTATGCGTTGGATGGTCGATTCCGCATCGTCTCGAAAAGGAATTCCCATGAAGGAAGCGCTGGCGACCGAAATTATCGATGCTTATAATAATACAGGGAGTGTCGTGAAGAAGAAGGAAGACACTCACAAGATGGCTCAGTCGAATCGAGCCTTCGCCCATCTTCGCTGGTGAATCGATGATTATTCGTTCTCCCTTATGTTCTTTGAAAAATGGTTGAAGCTCCCGCAGATATTTCCACGAAAAATGGCTCTGGTCGCCCAGTGCCGATGGAGTGGACACGCAATATAGGAATTGCGGCTCATATCGATGCGGGAAAGACAACCACCACCGAGCGCATTCTATATTATACAGGGGTAGTCCATAAGATTGGTGAAGTTCATGACGGCAATGCGGTCACGGATTTTATGGAGCAGGAGCGCGAGCGCGGTATTACAATCACCTCAGCCGCGATCTCCTGCAAATGGACTGGTCGATCGGGGCCTTTTGAGAGCATAGATCACCAAATCAATATAATTGACACCCCGGGCCACGTGGATTTCACGGCGGAGGTGGAGCGATCGCTTCGGGTACTGGACGGCGCCGTAGCAGTATTCTGCGCGGTGGCAGGTGTTCAGCCCCAGTCTGAGACCGTATGGCGTCAGGCGGATAAGTACCATGTGCCTCGCATAGCGTTCATTAATAAGATGGACCGCGTGGGAGCCAATTTCCTCGGAGCTATAGAGGACATGCGATCGAAGTTGGGAGCCAACGCTCATCCATTGTTTCTCAATATCGGCTCCGAAGACCATTTTAGCGGACTGATTGATCTTGTAGGGCTTAAGGCTTTCAAATTCGACGAATCAGATAAGTTGGGTGTTAGCGTAATCGATTGCGAGATACCCGGGGATATGCAGCCAGAGGTGGATGCGATGCGCGAATCCCTAATTGAAGCGGTCGCGGATTTCGATGACGCCCTTGCTGAAAAGTATTTGAATGGCGAGGAGATCGCTGAATACGAGCTCGTTCTAGCAATTCGTAAAGCGACCTTGTCGCGAGAATTCGTAGGCGTGATTCCTGGATCGGCTTTCAAGAACAAGGGCGTGCAGAATTTACTGGATGCAGTCGTCAACTATCTCCCCAGCCCGCTCGACATGCCTCCTGTGCAGGGCCGTGACAGCAATGGGCAATCCGTTTCCATGGAGCCGGATGACGATGGCAAGGCGACGGCTCTCGCCTTCAAGCTCTGGAGCGACCCCTTTGTAGGAAAGCTTGTTTTTATCCGGGTATACAGTGGCACCATCAAAAAGGGCGACATGCTGATGAACCCGCGGACGGGGAAATCCGAACGCGTTAGTCGTCTCCTGATTATGAAGGCGGATAGCCGAGAGGATGTCGATGTCGTTCGGTCGGGCGATATTTGCGCAGCTATCGGTATCAAGAACGTGCATACGGGTGATACGCTTAGCGTTAAGATTCTGGATATTGCCCTGGAGCCCCCGTCATTTCCGGACCCCGTCATATCGATGTCCATCGAGCCAGCGACGAGCGCGGATCAGGAGAAGCTTTCCATAGGTCTTGGTAGATTGGCGGAGGAGGATCCGACGTTTGTAGTAAAAACCGACGAGGAAACGGGTCAGACAATCATTTCCGGGATGGGTGAGCTTCATTTGGAAATCATTCGCGACCGTCTTTTCCGCGAGTTCAAAGTCGAGGCTCAATCCGGCAAGCCGCAGATCGCCTATCGGGAAACGATCACGACTCCGGCAGAAGGCGAAGGCAAATTCATCAGGCAATCTGGGGGACGAGGCCAGTACGGTCACGCTGTTATCAAGCTTGAGCCAAAGGAAACCGGCGAAGGTGCAGAGGTTCTTAACGAGATTGTTGGGGGCGTTATCCCGCGGGAGTTTATCAAGCCGACCGAAGATGGGATCAGGGAAGCTTCAAACAATGGTACTGTAGCGGGCTATCCCGTTGTGGATTGGAAAGCCCGAATCGTTGATGGATCTTTCCACGATGTGGATTCCTCCGAGATGGCTTTTAAAATGGCAGGGATATTCGCTTTCAAAGAAGCGATGAAGAACGCGGGGCCGATATTGCTTGAGCCGATCATGAAGGTGGAGGTTACAACTCCCGAGGAGTTTCAAGGCGATATCATCGGGGACTTGAATCGCCGGCGTGGCCATATCCAAAACATGGAGTCGAAAGGCGATTTAGCTACAATAACCGCCTCGGTTCCCCTTGAGACAATGTTTGGCTACGCGACGGACGTTCGCTCGCTTTCGAAAGGAAGGGCCAGCTATTCGATGGAACCTTCTAGATTTGAACAGGTACCGCCTTCAGTTCTATCGAGACTGACTGAAAGCGCGTCCAACTAGTAAGCATTTTATATTCAAAATTCCATGACTGGACAGAAAATACGCATTAGGCTTCAAGGATTCGATTACCGAGTTATCGATCAATCGGCTTCCGATATTGTAGACACCGCGAAGCGCTCGGGAGCTCGAGTATCAGGCCCCGTGCCGCTGCCGACTCGTATAGAGAAGGTCACGGTGAATAAATCGCCCCACGTGGACAAGAAATCCATGGAGCAATTCGAGATCAGGACCCACAAGCGGCTTTTGGATATCATCGAGCCAACGGCGCAGACAGTAGATGAGCTGAAGAAGCTTAATCTGCCTTCCGGAGTGGATATTACCATCAACGTTTAAGAACTACTTTATTTATACAGAACAAACCGGGCCAATTAATTTGGTCGCTAATGTGGGTCTAGCAAACGGAGCGACCACTCCACCTACCTCTTAGATTTATGAAACACACTATTTTAGGCAAAAAATTGGGCATGACTCAGATCTACGACGGCACTGTGCAAGTGCCGGTTACGGTGATCGAAGCAGGCCCTTGTCCTGTTTTGCAGGTCAAAACGATCGATAGGGATGGATACAATGCCATTCAAATTGGTTTTGGCTCTAAGAAGGACAAGCGAGCGAGTAAAGCGGAGCGTAATCATGCCAAAAGCAACGGGGTTGCAACTCCGCGCACGATTCGCGAGGTGCGTTGCGATGGCGAAGCGGAATACAAGTCTGGCGATGTACTCGATGTTTCCAAGTTCGAGGAAGGCCAGAAGATAGATATCATTGGCAAAACGAAGGGGAGAGGATTTCAGGGTGTAGTCAAACGCTTCAACGTTAAAGGCGGCCCAGCCTCCCATGGTTCCATGTTCCATCGTCGTATTGGATCGATTGGCCTTTGCCAATGGCCGGGCCACGTATTCAAAAATCAGAAGATGCCTGGGCGTATGGGCGGTGTTCAGCGAACGGTCCAGAACTTGAAGATCATGAAGGTCGATACGGAAAAGAATCTGATCCTCGTTAAGGGAGGCATACCTGGAGCAAACGGAGAAACCGTTCTGGTGCGTACCGCTATCAAGAGCAAGTAGGAGCCTGGAAGGACGATCGAAGATGAAAGTAAAAACCTTTAGCAACGACGGTAAGGAAAGCGGCGACAGCGATTTCGACATCCCTCAATTCGAGGATGGAAAAGGTCTGCAAGCCGTTAAGGAAGTGATTGTCGCTCAAGCGGCGAACATCCGGCAAGGCAGCGCAAACACGAAGACTCGTGGTGAAGTTCGAGGCGGTGGTAAAAAGCCTTGGCGTCAAAAAGGGACAGGCAGAGCTCGAGCAGGCAGTAGCCGTTCTCCAATTTGGGTTGGTGGCGGAGTGGTCTTTGGTCCGAAGCCCCGCGATTACTCGAAGAAAATCAATCGCAAAGTAAGGCAGCTCGCTTACAACCGAGCCTTGTATGAGCGCGTCAACGACGGTTCGCTCGTGGTGATCGAAGCGCTTGATATCTCGCCCGCCAAAACCAAGGTAGCTAGTGAAATCGTTAGAGGAATCTCTTCCGAAGGTAACACGTTAGTGGTAGACAAAGCCTTTAGCGAAACGTCTTTGCGTGCGTTGAGGAACTTGAGCGGCGTTGTTTTGGAAGAAGCAGCGGTCGTCAGCGTTTCCGATCTGGCGGATTTTCAGAAGATAATCGTGACGCGGCAAGCAATGGATGAGCTCGTAAGCCGTACGAAAGGAGAGTCCAAATGATTCAAGCGGATAGAATTTTGAAATCACTTCGGCTAACCGAAAAGTCGAACCTGCAATCGGCGGAGATTGGCCAGTACACATTCGATGTATTCAAGGATGCCAACAAGTTTGCCATCAAATCGGCTGTTGAGAAAGTTTTCGATGTATCGGTAACGCGGGTGAATATCATCAATCAGAAGGGGAAGCCCACTCGTAACCGGAAGACGGGAAAATCGAATTACAAGTCAGACTACAAAAAAGCGGTCGTCACCTTGAAGACTGGCGACACGATTGAAGTCGTATAAACGAATAGGATACAAAAATGGCTATCGTAAAATTTAGACCGATCACCCCGACTCAGCGATTCGCTGAGCTTCAAAAGAGGGAGATAACCCAGAAGCGTCCTGAAAAGAAGCTTACGAAATCCTACAGCAAGTCCGCAGGGCGCAATTGCTATGGAAGACTCACTTCTCGGAGACGGGGAGGTGGGCACAAGCGTTTGCTTCGCATCGTCGATTTCAAGCGCAACAAATTCGATATTCCGGCCAAAGTTCAAGCGATTGAATACGACCCAGGCCGTTCAGCCTACATTGCCTTGCTAGCGTACGCTGATGGAGAAAAGCGCTACATCATTGCTCCCGAAGGAGTAAAGGTAGGGGACAAGGTATTGTCGTCCCAAAACGCTATCGATTTCAATCCTGGAAATGCAATGCCCCTGGAGCACATTCCTCCTGCCACGCGTTTGCATGCAGTGGAATTGCTTCCTGGCAAAGGAGCTCAATTGGCTCGTTCCGCTGGAAACTCATTGGAGCTAGTGAATATCGAAGGCGATCACGCCCAGCTACGACTCCCTTCCGGTGAAGTGCGTCTTGTTAGCCGAAAGTGTATGGCGACGATTGGAATTTCCAGCAACTCTGAGCACGGAAATGTGGTTATCGGCAAAGCCGGTAGAAATCGCTGGAAGGGTAAGCGTCCCAGGGTCCGTGGTGTTGTCATGAATCCGATCGACCACCCCAATGGTGGTGGTGAAGCCAAGAGTAAAGGCGGCGGCGGTCGCCAAATGCTTATGTCGCCCTGGAGTCAATTGGCCAAGGGTTTCCCGACGCGGAGAAAATCGAAGGAGAGCAACAGCCTTATCCTAGTCCGACGCAATGGACGCAAAATGAAGAAGCGCTAAACCACGGAAAAGAACATAGATCATGTCTCGCTCAATTAAAAAAGGTTTCTTTGTCGATCCACACTTGATGACCAAAGTGGAGAAGGCGCAGGACGCGAACGACCGTAAACCGATTCAAACTTGGTCTCGCCGGTCAACTATCACCCCAGAATTCGTGGGGTTGAACTTCAGCGTCCATAACGGGAAGACTTTCGTTCCAGTTTATGTGACGGAAAATATGGTCGGCCACAAGCTCGGCGAATTTTCGCAATCGCGCATGTTTAAAGCCCACGGAGGCAGCAAATAGTCCACTTGGAGACGATAGCAAATGGAAGTACACGCATTAACTAAGTACGCTCGAATGTCGCCTAAGAAAGTAAATGAGGTGGCCAGAGTGATTCGTGGCAAGTTGGCGACTGACGCTCTGGATTTGCTCAAGTTCACGCCGCGCAAATCTGCTGCTTTAATATCCAAGACTCTCGAATCGGCTATAGCCAACGCGGAAAACAATCACGATCTATCGGCCGACAGTTTGACGGTAGAAAAGGCTGTCGTCGAGCAAGGGCCTGTTTTGAAGCGCTTCAAGGCAGCGGCTCGTGGCGGTATCGCCAGAAGGAAAAAACGGATGTCGCATATCCGCATCATACTTACGGACAACCAATAGAATTTCAGCAATATGGGTCAAAAAACGCATCCAATAGGCTTTCGCCTAGCCGTTAACCGGAACTGGCAATCACGCTGGTACGCTCCTAAGAACGAGTTCGCGAAAACGCTCCACGAAGACTACATCATTCGCGAGAAGTTGATGGAGAAGCTAAAGCTCGCTTCCGTTCCTAAGATTTTTATCGAGCGAGCTACTGCTCGCGTGCGTGTCAAGATATACACCGCTCGACCGGGAATTGTCATCGGGCGAAAGGGCCAGGAAATTGAGAAGATCAAAGAAGAGCTTTCGAAAATGACTGGCAGAGAGATCTTGCTGGACATTCAGGAAGTTAAAAAGCCTGAGCTGGAAGCGAAGCTTGTCGCCGACAATGTTGCTCTCCAACTAGAAAGGCGTATATCCTTTCGTCGGGCTATGAAAAAGGCGGTTCAAATCGCCATGAGCTTGGGAGCCGATGGAATCAAGGTCCAAGTAGGCGGGCGTTTAGGTGGAGCCGACATCGCTCGAACAGAAATTCAGCGTCAGGGTAGTGTTCCTTTGCATACGCTGCGAGAAGATATAGACTACGGTACATCCGAAGCCAGAACCGTATACGGGATCATCGGCGTCAAGTGCTGGGTCTTCAAAAAGGAAGAACAATAAATTCATTATTTGAGTCATGCCAGCGCTAACTCCATCACGTACCAAATACCGAAAGTCGATGAAAAGCCGCGTTCGCGGCAATGCAAGTCGCGGCAACACGATTGCCTTCGGAGACTACGCAATCCAGACGCTCGAACGTGGGTACTTCAAGGGCAATCAGATCGAAGCTGCTCGTGTAGCAATTACCCGTCACATGAAGCGTAAAGGAAAATTGTGGATACGCGTTTTTCCACATAAGCCGATCACGAAAAAGCCATTGGAAACGCGTATGGGTAAGGGCAAGGGGCCCGTCGATCATTACGTCGCCGTGATCAAGCCAGGGCATATCCTTTTCGAACTGGCAGGGGTGCCGTTGTCGGTTGCTAGAGAAGCGATGAGCTTAGCGGACCGCAAAATGCCTTTCAAAACCAGATTTATCGTTCGCGAGAATATCGATTAATCATCGCCAGAGACTAGGTATATGAAAATCAAGGATATCAGAGAGCTTTCGATTCCGGAATTGGAGAAAACGATTCGCGATACGCGCGATCAGCTTCTCGAGTTGAAATTGCGTAAGCAAACCGGGCAAGTCGAGAACACTGCAGAACTTACTCAGCGCCGGCGAGATATTGCTCGTATGGAAACTATTAGAAACGAGAAGGTCATGGCTGAAAAGGCGTCAGCCTGAAACTAGAATTTCGTTATGGAAACTATTCGCAACAGCAGAAAAGAACTTACTGGGATCGTCACCTCCATTTCGGGAGATAAGTCCATAAAGGTTACTTATGGATACAAGAGACCGCACCCTAGGTACCGTAAGGTGATCAATCGCAAGACGGTTGTTCACGTGCACGATGAAGAGAATAATGCTCGATTGGGAGACCGTGTCGCGATTATGGAGACCAGGCCGATTAGTCGTATGAAGCGCTGGCGCCTAGTTGAGGTCATCGATAGAGCTCCAGTGTATGGGGAAACCGTGGATGCCGAGGTTGAGGCAGTTGAAGCCGCCAAGGCTAGAAAAGAAGAAGAGTAAGGAAGAAGGAAAATGATTCAGCTTAGGTCAGAACTTCAAATCGCCGATAATACAGGCGCCAAGCGGGCCCATATGATTCGCCGTCTGGGTCAGCGTAAAAAGACTGCGGACATCGGTGACGTAATCGTGGTGAATATTAAGGAAAGTAGCGTTGATGCTTCCGTTAAGAAGGGATCCGTTGTCAAAGCCGTTGTTGTACGAACGAAGGCTCCGATTCGGCGTCGGGACGGAAGCTACCTGCGTTTCGACAGCAACGCGATCGTGCTTCTCGATAACAACGGAAATCCAAGTGGGACACGCATTTTTGGACCCGTCGCTCGCGAATTGCGGACCAAGCAGTTCATGAAAATCGTCTCATTAGCTCCAGAGGTACTATAACAATGGCCAAGACACATGTAAAACAGGGTGACGAAGTCGTCGTGCTAACCGGTAAGGAAAAGGGTAAGCGTGGCAAGATTCTCGAATTGCGGCCGTCTAAAAACCGGGCGGTTGTCGAGGGCTTGATGATGATCAAGCGTCACTTGAAGAAGTCGGAAGAGAATCCAGAGGGGCAGATTGCCGAACGAGAAGGTTCGATTCACATTTCAAATCTAATGCTGGCGAGCAAGTTTGATGAACGTCAGTCCAAGAAAAATTAATACAAACGAGCACTGAAACCGTTCCGGGTTGGAAATCCGGAAAATATGCCATGAGCTCACAGAATATAATAAAACAGCATTACGAAACCAAGGTTGTAGACGCGTTGAAAAAGTCTCGCGGCTACAAGAACCAGTACCAGATTCCGAAAATCGAGAAAGTGGTTTTGAATATGGGTATCAGCGCGGCGCTCGACAAGGCGGCCCTGGAAGAGTCTTTCAAGAACCTGGGTCTGGTTACGGGTCAGCAGCCGATCAAAACGCTGGCTAAAAAGAGCATAGCGAATTTTAAGCTTAGAGAAGGCATGCCCATTGGCTGCAAAGTTACATTGCGAGGCGAGCGCATGTGGGACTTCCTTTTTCGCCTGATTGCGGTGGCGCTTCCATCCATTCGCGATTTTAGAGGGATTCCCCAGAAGCTTGATGGCCAGGGCAACTATTCGCTGGGAATTACCGATATCACGATTTTCCCTGAAATTTCAGTTGAATCGCTCAAGCGCCAAGCGGGTCTTGAGTTGACGATCGTAACGTCGGCCCAGAGCGATGCAGAGGGCTACGAACTGCTAGATCTTATGGGTATGCCTTTCCGCAAGCGGGAAGGGCAAAGCGAATCTGCTGAGGAGGAATCCGCAGCGTAACAATTTAAAAGAATATGGCCAAGAAATCATCCATTGCCAGAAACGAAAAACGGCGCCGTCTAGTTGAGCGTTACGGAAAAAAGCGCTCTGAGTTAAAAGCAATCCTTGCGAATCCGGACACTACGGACGAAGAATTCTATGAAGCCCAGCGCAAGCTTTGTAAGTTGCCGAGAAACTCATCCAAGATCCGCATTCGCAATCGCTGCAATGTCACGGGCCGTCCTCGGGCCTTCATCCGCCGCTACGGTCTATCGAGACTGACTTTTAGAGAGTTAGCTTTGGATGGCAAGATACCGGGAGTAACGAAGTCTTCTTGGTAATCGCCATTAGCGAAACAAGTCACTCCTATCTAATTTTTACTTAACCTATATAATCTAAACACAGGCTGAAAGTCTGGATATCGTTCAGTCTAAATTTTATAAAACATGCATACAGATCCAATTAGTGATTTTCTAACGCGCGTTCGCAATGCGAGCAGGGCAGGTAAGGACGAATGTGTATCTCCTCACTCGAAGATGAAGGCTGGGATTGCCAGCATTCTAAAAGAGGAGGGATTCATAGAGGAGGTATCCGACGGGAAGGATGCGAACGGCCATAAGACTCTAGTCTTAAAACTCAAGTATGTCGATGGCGAACCTTCGATAAATGGATTGGAGCGAGTCAGTCGACCTGGTTTGCGCTTGTATTCAAAAAGCGTGGATATTCCAAGAGTCTTGAATGGGTTGGGTCTATGCATATTGACGACACCAAAAGGATTGATGAAGGACAGGGACGCTCGTCGTCAGAAATTGGGTGGCGAACTGGTCTGCAACGTTTGGTAAGAAGGGATTCGACGAATGAGTAGAATAGGAAAATTGCCAATCGCAGTGCCAGAAAAAGTCACTGTGGACATCAGCGGAGATACCGTTAAAGTAAAAGGCCCGAAAGGTGAACTTGAGAAAACCTTCCCCAGCGATATCTCGATCGAGTTAAAGGATGGCGAAATTAGGCTGTTGCCCGCAAATAAGAGCCGCTTTGCCAATGCTATGTACGGAACTGCTCGTTCTATTATTAGTGGTATGGTTCAAGGAGTCGTTGAAGGCTTCTCCAAGGATATTGAGATCAGTGGCGTTGGCTACAATGCCACGCTAAAGGGAAAGGTGCTAAACCTGAAATTAGGCTTTTCTCATGATATTGATTATAACATTCCCGACGGAATCACAATCACCGTCGGCGATGGAGGCACCAAGCTCAAGATTGAAGGCATCGATAAGCAGCTCGTAGGCCAAGCGGCTGCATCTATTCGCCACTATCATCCAATTGAGCCATACAAGGGTAAGGGCGTTCATATAGTTGGGCAACACGAGATTCGCAAGGAAGGCAAGACAGTGGCCTAAGCGGATTCCCAACTGTAGCATAATATAAATCACAAAAGAGTTTTAAAAATGAAGATTCAGAAGAAAAACGATCTCAGGCAGAAGCGACGTTGGCGTATTCGGAAAAAGGTGACCGGTACGGCTGATCGCCCGAGATTGAGCGTATATTTCAGCAATAAGCACATTTATGCCCAGGCAATAGACGACAGCGAGGGCAAAACGCTCGTATTCGTTTCAACGATGGGCAAGGATTTGAGAGAGCAGAATCTTAAAGCCAATCTAGACGGTGCATCCGCTCTGGGGAAATCCTTTGGAGAAAAGGCCAAGGATGCTGGAATCAAGCAGGTGGTATTCGATCGCAATGGTCGCAGATACCATGGATGTGTTAAAACCTTTGCAGATGCCGCCCGGGAGGCTGGCTTAGACTTCTAATTGCCCTATGAGCACTGAAACAAAACAAACTTCATCAGCGACAGCGACCCAAGGAAGGCGGCAAGGATCCGGTGGCCGGAACAGAAACCGTCGCGAAGAGGAAGCTGCGGACGATGGCATTTACGAGAAGGTCGTATTTATTAATCGTTGCGCGAAGGTCGTTAAAGGTGGTCGTCGCTTTAGCTTTTCAGCTTTAGTTGTTGCGGGTGACCGCGAAGGCAATGTTGGAGTGGGATACGGAAAAGCGAACGAGGTACCTGAATCGATCCGAAAAGGAAGCGAACAAGCGCGAAAACGCCAAGAGCCGATAAAACTCAAGGGTGATACGATCCCACATGAGGTATTGGGCGAGTTTGATGGAGGTAAGGTTCTCCTGCGCCCGGCCACAACGGGTACCGGAATTATTGCTGGTGGTGGCGTTAGAGCCGTTTTGGAAGCCGCGGGCGTTCAGAATGTACTGACGAAATCGTTGGGATCTAATAACGCGAACGCCGTGGTTTATGCGACACTTGACGGTCTTCGGAAATTGAAAACATACGAGGATTACAAGCGCTTGCGCTCTTAGTTGCTCGATTTTCAGGAGTATTGTACAATGAGACTACATAATCTTTCTAATGTAAAAGGCGCTGTCCATCGACGCAAGCGAGTGGGCTGTGGCGAAGGTGGAGGTCATGGCAAGACGTCAGGACGCGGTGGTAAAGGCCAAACGGCTCGTTCGGGTGGAGGTATCCGAATCGGATTCGAAGGAGGCCAAATGCCGATTTTCCGAAAGCTGCCTAGACGCGGATTTAACAACAAGAATTTCAAGACCTTCTATGAAACCGTGAACGTTGCAGAGCTGAGTAAGCTCGACGACTCGGTTACAGAGGTGAATCGCGAAGTGCTAGCTGCCGCAGGCCTGGTGAGGCTGAACACGAATCCTCTCAAGATCCTGGGAGAAGGCGAATTGAGTGCGGCATTGGAAATCACGGCAAACAAGTTCAGCGCTTCGGCTAAAGAGAAAATCGAAAAAGCTGGTGGCAAAGCGATAGCCGTCGACGCTACCGAAGACGAACCGAGCGAGTAAATCATTTCAAGATAGCGAAAACACTCCGGCATGTTCTCCGCATTTACTAATTGTCTTAAAATCCCCGAATTGCGTCAGCGAATTTTTCTGACGCTCTCGTTGCTATTTATTGCGAGAATTGGGGCGAATATTCCATTGCCGGGGCTCGACACGCAGCCGTTGCAGGGGTTTTTTGCCGATCAAACCGCGCAGGGCGGAGGTAGCTTACTGGGACTATACAATATGTTCACAGGTGGAGCTCTGCTCAAAGGGGCGGTGTTCGCTCTGGGGATCATGCCCTACATTTCAGCTTCGATTATATTCCAACTGATGGGGGCTGTATTTCCTGCGCTGGCGAGATTGCAACGCGAGGGCGAGGCGGGCAGACAAAAGCTCACCCAATATACCCGATATGCGACGGTGGTAATTTCCGCGGTGCAAGCGGTTCTCTTGATTCTAGCGCTGGAAAATCCCGGACGACTCTTTCCTGGATACTCGCTAGCTGAATACGGAGAAATCGTGATTGTTGGCAAAACCTGGTTTCTAATAACTTCGACGGTATTCCTGACTGCGGGAACGGTTTTGCTCATGTGGCTTGGAGAGCAAATTACCAAGTCTGGTATCGGAAACGGGATTTCTCTTTTGATTACTGTGGGTATCCTCGCTGACTTGCCTGGGGCT
>NZNM01000130.1 GCA_002694885.1 Opitutaceae bacterium
GAACGTCTGATGGCTGTGCCCTTCACACGGTACTCCGTAGAAACACAAAAACAGCTCGAAAAAAACCAGACTCGGAATGTTCAGCGTGGAGGCGTGTTTGCCGACGCCTCTTCAGAAGACGCCATGAATTTTTCTGAAGAGAATCCGGATTCTTAGTCGAGATTTGCTCATCTGACACGCGACAAAACCTATCAAACAATGAGAGGAATAGCAGCCTATAAACGACTGCACATCCTAGCGTTTATAATTCTTGTCGCCGATCAGATTTCTAAACTCGCCATCGAACGCGCGATCCCTTTCGGCAGTTTTTATCCACCAGACAATATCGTCATAGTACCGGGCTTTTTCAACCTAGTCCACGTGGGAAACACCGGAGCCGCTTGGAGCCTATTCAGCGGCTATCCAAAAGCGCTTGCGGCCTTGGGTATCATAGCCTTGCTTCTTCTTTATTTTTTCCGGAACGCCCTACAACTTAAGCTCCCTCAATCCCAATGGTCGTTCGGGTTGATAATCGGGGGGATCATTGGCAATCTCATCGATAGATTCCGACTTGGCCACGTAACCGATTTCCTCGATTTTCACGCTGGAGGATGGCACTTCCCCAGTTTCAATGTCGCCGACTCCGCTATAACGGTTGGCGTTGCCCTGCACATCCTGTTTTCCTTCAGGCACCCGGAGCCAGAGGCAGCTTCTAAGCCAGAAAGCTAGTTCCTCAGGCTATTCGACATTCGCCACTTGCTCCCGAATGCGCTCCAGCTCGTTTTTAAGAATCAGTATCTTCTTGGATATTTCGATCGAACACGACTTGCTACCCGTTGTATTGATCTCCCGGGCAAATTCCTGAACGAGGAACTCCAAGGAACGCCCCACTGGCCCTTCTTTTTCCAGCAGGTCATTAAATTGAGTAAAATGGCTCTCGAGCCGCGTTATTTCCTCCGATATATCGCAACGATCCGCAAAAAGAGCGATCTCCTTGAGCACTCTTTCGTCGTCCAGTTCGATTTCCAAATCTGCCTGCTTTAATCGGTTAACGAGGTTTTCACGATGAACGTAAACCATGTCAGGCGCGAGATTCTTGATAGACTCCAACGTATCCACCAATTTAGTGCAACGTGACGATAGATCCGACATCAGAGCGTTGCCTTCCGAAGTTCTCATCGCGACCAGCTCCTCTAGAGCCCGCTCCACGCAAGCTGGCAACAACCTTGCCACAATTTCTTCCGGAATCGAGCCCGGCTCCGGATCGAGCAAGGCCATTAGCTCGACTATAGTCTTCGAATCGATTTCCGCCGATCCTCCATGGCGTAGCGCAAGCTCTTTGACGCGCGCCACACCTGCTTCCACTTGAGCATCGCTGGGCAACCCTTCGCTTCCCCCGCTCGTGTCCCGCACATCGACGGAAAACTGTAGTCGACCACGGCCAACAACCTTTTTCGTCTGCTCTACTACCGTCCGCTCCAATCGCTGAAACTCCTTTGGAAGAGAACACATCACTTCCAGATTTTTCCGGTTAACCGATGAAACCTGGACTGTAACAGTGACACCTTCGGCACTCTGCTCCGCCCTACCGAATCCTGTCATGCTCTTCATACGTCTTGTCCCAAAAATTTGGCTACCTGATTAACATCCTTGTCCCCTCTGCCACTCAGGTTCATGACGATGACTTGATCCTTATCCAATTGAGGGGCTCTCTTTATGGTGTAAGCTAGAGCATGCGTCGATTCCAGCGCCGGGATAATACCTTCGACACGGCAAAGTAATTGAAATGCTTCAAGCACTTCATCATCCGTCGCATAGCCATAGTCAATTCGGCCAATATCACGGTAGTAAGCGTGCTCGGGCCCGATCGCCGCATAGTCGAGTCCCGCTGAGATGGAGTGCGTCAATTCGATTTGGCCATCCTCATTTTGCAGTATGTAGGTTTTGCAGCCTTGAAGCACACCCAAGCGACCCCCTTCAAACCGGGCAGCATGCTCGCCCTTGACGATCCCGTGGCCACCCGCTTCCACACCGACCAGTCGTATTTCCGGCTCTTCAAGAAATTCGTAGAACAAACCGATCGCATTGGACCCGCCACCCACGCAAGCGACCATCTCGTCTGGCAACCTGCCCTCCTTCTCTAGGATCTGGCTCCGCGTTTCCTGGCCAATCACTTTGTGAAAGTCTCGCACCATCATGGGATACGGGTGAGCCCCTAGCGCGGATCCGAGAATGTAGTGCGTATCCCGCACATTCGTTACCCAATCGCGCATAGCTTCATTGACTGCGTCCTTCAGAGTCTTTTGTCCCGAATCCACTCCTCGAACCTCGGCTCCGCAAAGCTCCATTCGAAAAACGTTAAGCTTCTGCCGTTCCATATCGACAGCGCCCATGTAGACCACGCATTCCAATCCCATTTTCGCGCAAACCGTCGCTGTGGCGACCCCATGCTGACCCGCGCCCGTTTCTGCGATAATTCGCCGCTTGCCCATTCGTTTGGCTAGCAGGGCTTGGCCCAGAGCATTATTTATTTTGTGAGCGCCGGTATGCAGGAGATCCTCTCGCTTAAAATAGATTTTTGCTCCGCCAAGCTCTTCAGTCAGTCTCTCGGCGAAATACAGTCCCGTTGGCCGTCCTGCATATTCCTTAAGCTGGAATGCGAGTTCACTTTGAAATTCGGGATCCTTCTTAGCTCGTTCATACTCCTCGCCCAAATCCTTTAGGGCTGTCATTAGTGTCTCGGGAACATAACAACCCCCGAATTTACCAAATCGGCCATTCGACGCGGGTAAACTCCCTTTATCTAGCCCTGCTGATCTTACATCGCTCATAAGCAAGGGAAATCATTCGGAACCCTCCTCCCATAAGCAATCGAATTTGCGTTAGCTCAAGGATATCACTACGACCGATAACTCATCCAAAAGGTGGGCAGCCTTTCATTCCTCGGATACGCGGTTTTTCAAGTAGGCGATCACATCTTGGAATTTCGTCTGATTCTCACTATCAGTCTCGACAAGTTTTTCGTGGGCCTCCAGGCAAAGCCGGGCGCTTTCAAGCTCATCCATGTCCCCATTAGCTAGGGACTCCACTCCGCTCATATCCGTCTTCTGATCGGAACGAGTATCGAGCTTGGCTATCCGATGAAGTCCCAGCCCTCGTATCAGTTGCTGATTTCGCTCGCTCAAACGCGAGAGGACGACCGAACCTTGGGGCTCCCGCTTTCGCAGTTCAAGAGCGCAACCCGCAAGTACGCCCAACACTGTGCTATCCATTCCAGTGCATTCCGCGAAATCGAAAACATAGCATCGTTTGCCCAATGCCGCAGAGTCCCGAAGAAAATCCTTGAGGGGCATTACATTTTGAAACGACGCCCTCCCAACGATCTTGATAGCCACCGGGTGGGAGTCTGGATCGACTAAAAAAACTGACTCCTCGTCCGCCATCGCTCTAAACACTTGCTTCTATTTTAACACCGGAAACGAGCGAAAGTTTACTTTGAAGTCCGGATTATATCCCTCAGTACAAAAGGCAATATGCCTCCATGCCTGATATACTCCACCTCGATAGGCGTATCGACCCGGACTTTGAGGCTGACCTCCTGAGTATCCCCGTTAGCTCGATTGATCACTGCAGTAAGCGATTGCTGAGGCTCGAGATCGTCGCCCAATCCGGGTAAGGAAACCACCTCGGAACCATCTAGCCCGAGGGATTGAGCGCTCTGACCATCTTTGAACTCCAAAGGCAAAACGCCCATGCCAATTAGATTTGATCGGTGGATCCGCTCGTAGCTCCGAGCCACGACAACCTTCACGCCCAACAGATTCGTGCCTTTAGCTGCCCAATCTCTCGAGCTTCCCGTCCCGTACTCGATTCCAGTAAAGACAATTAGCGGAACGTCTCGCTCCCGATAGACTTGAGCCGCATCGAAAATCGCAGCTGCCTTCCCTTCAGGCATAATTTTGGTAAAGCCGCCCTCCTTGCCGTCAGCCATCTGATTCTTGACTCGAACATTGGCAAAGGTTCCTCGCGTCATGATAAGATCATTGCCGCGACGAGACCCGTATGAATTGAAATCCTTGGGTTCGACCCCTCTTGATTGCAGAAACTGGCCAGCCGGCGTCTCAGGCTTGAAAGCTCCCGCCGGGGAAATGTGATCCGTCGTAACGGAATCGCCCAATATGGCCAGCGGGCGCATCCCCTCTATCGGCTGAATCGTGCCCACTTCCATTGAGAAACCATCGAAGAATGGCGGCTTGTGGATGTAGGTGGAATCTGGATTCCAATCATAAATATCGCCAGTGGAAGATTCGATCTGCGTCCACTCCTCATTAGAATTGGCCACGTCTGAATATTCCTTCTGGAACATCTCCGTTTTCAATCCATCGCGAATCACGTTGGCCACCTCTTCGTTGGAAGGCCATAGGTCTTTCAGGTAAACGTCCGAACCATCCGAATCTTGTCCGATCGGCTCGTTATAAAGATCGATATCCACGCGTCCGGCCAAGGCGTAGGCTACCACTAATGGCGGCGACATGAGGAAATTCGATTTAATCGAGCCATGAACGCGAGCCTCGAAGTTCCGATTACCCGAGAGGACTGACGCGGCAACTAGCTCGCCCTCTTTAATAGCGCTTTCTATTTCGGGCGCCAAAGGTCCACTGTTGCCAATACACGTCGTGCATCCATAAGCCACCAGATTGAATCCGATCTTGTCTAAGTAGGATTGCAGACCTGTCTCCTCCAAGTAATCTGTCACCACCCTAGAGCCTGGTCCTAAACTTGTTTTCACATAGGCCGGCACTGACAATCCGCGCTCGACCGCTTTCTTGGCTACCAGACCCGCTGCCAACATGACACCTGGATTCGAGGTATTCGTACACGAGGTAATCGCCGCTATTAGAACAGAGCCATGGCCTATCTCGCCTGAACCGTTGAGCGACACTTTGGAATCGCGTTTTTCATTAGGCTGACCGAAACCTCCATCCGAAGCGGATTTCGCGTACAAATCGTTGAATGCCCCTTTCAAGTTCGAAACGGATATACGCTCTTTCGGGTTCTTGGGGCCCGCAACGCTCGGCTCGATCTCGCTGAGATCGATTGTCAAGGTTTTCGTGTATTCAATTTCTCCTGCATCGGGTATGCCATAAACCCCTTGGGCTTGGCAATATGATTTTACGGCCTGTATTTGCTCCTCGTTTCGGCCGCTTTCACGGAGGTAGTCCAAGGACCTTTCGTCTATTGGAAAGAAACCCATGGTCGCTCCATACTCAGGGGCCATGTTGGCGATCGTCGCCCTGTCGGCCAATGAAAGGTTTCGAGCGCCCTCGCCAAAATACTCGACAAATTTCCCGACAACCCCCAAGGCCCGCAATTGCTCGGTAATCGTCAATGTGAGGTCCGTTGCAGTAATGCCTTCCTTTAGCTCTCCCTTAAGCTCTACGCCAACCACTTCGGGAGTTAGGAAATATACAGGCTGACCAAGCATACCGGCTTCCGCCTCGATTCCGCCAACACCCCAGCCAACTATACCTAGGCCGTTAATCATCGTGGTATGCGAATCCGTGCCCACGAGAGTATCCGGATAAAAGATCGCGCCGCCGTCGACCGGCCTCTGATGCACAACCTTGGCCAGATACTCGAGATTCACTTGGTGCACAATCCCGATTCCAGGAGGCACTACCTGAAAGGTTTCAAATGCCTGCTGCCCCCACTTGAGAAACTCGTAGCGCTCCATATTGCGCTGGAATTCGATCGCCATATTCTCCTTGAAAGCCTGGGCTGTCCCAGCCTTGTCAACCTGTACCGAATGATCCACTACGAGATCTACAGGAACTAGCGGCTCAATCATGGAAGCGTCTTTACCCAGATCATCTACAGCGGAACGCATGGCTGCTAAATCAACCAGCAAAGGGACACCCGTGAAATCCTGCAAAACGATACGCGACACGACAAACGGAATTTCCGATTTCGACGGAGCAGCAGCATTCCAGTTCGCCAACGTCTTCACATCGTCCTCAGTGATACGCTCTCCATCGCAATTCCTCAAAACCGACTCGAGAACAAGTCGAATGGATATTGGGAGTTTCGATACAGGACCAACACCGGCTTCTTCGAGCGCTGGCAGCGAGTAGAAGTAGGAATCGCTTTCAGACCCTGAATCGAATGTCTTTAGAGAATTCAGTGGATTGAGTAGTTCGCTCATGGTTTTCTTGGGAAATATTTGGATCTAGTTCGCTCGCCTAACCATTTCTCGGCTAGCTTCAACGGCAGTTCTGGGCGTCCCGAAATCGGTAACGCCCTGCAATAATTTCATTCTAAGCGAGAGCCGCCTTAATGGCCTCGAAGTTAGGCAACTGTTTAGGATCGTCGCTCGACTCGGCATAGACGACTTCGCCTTCTTTATCGATAACGAAAGCCGACCTCTTAGAAACGCCTTTTAATCCCAGAAAGTCCTCGAAAAGCACATCGTAGGCTGAACTCACGTCTTTATTGAAATCGCTGAGAAGGGGGAATTTAAAACCGCCATTCGCTTGAGAAAACGCTTCCTGCGAAAACGGGGTGTCTACGCTAATGCCGTACACTTGGGCATTCAGGCCTTCATAATCCGCTAGAGAATCTCGAATCGAGCAAAGCTCGTCTTGGCAGACGCTGCTGAACGCCAGTGGGAAAAACAGAAGTACAGTCGAGGATTTGCCGAAATTGTCACTCAATGTGACATCCGAAAGTCCTTCGTCGTTTTTGGATTTCAATGTGAAATCAGGAGCCTTAGTTCCAGTTGCTATAGCCATAGGTATACAGTTGATTAATTCGTTTGCTTTTAAATGGACCCGCAAGGATTAGGATTTAGCAATCCTAGGCAAATCGAAAGCGCAACTTCGGCTCGATTTTCAAACAGGTCTAGCGGATAGACAACCTCCCAGATCTATCGTCGAGCAATCGCCCAAACATTGTCGTTCGTCGGCAAGCAATCCCGCAAATTCATCCTCCAAACTTTCAGCCCCGACGTTTCAATGATGCGGACCAGTGTTTGCGGCGTAAAGTAATTGACGTGATCAGGATAGCGAAAACCGCACCAGCGTTGCTGTCTAAGTCTTCTATTCCAGCTTCCATAGTTCGGTACTTTGACTATGGCATAGCCGCCTTTCTTCAACTTAAGCGAAACGTTTTCCAGGACTTCCAGCGGACGCACTTCGTGCTCGAGGTACGAACATAGAATCACCAAATCCGCGCTTCCATCTTCGAGTGAAGCCAAACCTTCTATAGCCGATGAATGGATACAGTTGCCTCCAATCGGAGCCAAACGCTGGTCTGTTTCTTTCGCGAGCTGAGCGGAAATTTCGATTCCAATGGGGCGCACTCGCGTTTCGCGAACCGCCTCATAAAAACGGGAAATACGGACGAGTTTCTCGCCAGTTCCGCATCCGACATCCACAACGGCCAGGTCATCCGCGATCGCCCGCTCCTGAACGATGCGATCGAGAATTTCGAAAGCCACCTTTTCGATACGCTCACGCTTACGAAATTTTCGACGCAGGGACTTGCTCAGATTGCTCGCGAAAGCTACCACAGGTTCTTCCTGGCGTCGCCGCTTAGATTCTTCCTCGTATGTCTTTTCCCACGCGAACTCTTCGACGAGTCTCGAGTAGTCCGGCGGATTCTCCAAAAAAACCATTCCGGTTTCCTGACATTCGACGATTTTCCACTCGCCGTTTGAATACGGCGTTTCTTTGACCGGCGTAATCGTACCGGTTAATGGATTCTCTCTGGGCGACTGCGCGATGTCAGACCTTTGCATTAATTCGAATGCACCTTATACCTAACTCTAGTTATAAACTAATCTCGCAAGAACGTTCCTGGAAACGCAACTCCCGAAATAATGCTCTCGCATTCCGAACAATACAATACAACCGATACTTTAACAGAAGCTGAACGTTCCAATCGTTCTTCTTGCAGAATGGATTCGAATGCCTAGCCTGCCCTCGTTCCACTCGGCGAAATGATCAAACGAATTGTCACCCACCCAGGAAGCGCCCACAAAGATGACTTCCTCGCATGCTGCGTTCTCATTGCAGAACAGCCCGCTCCTATTCAAAGAAGGGATCCGGATGCAGGCGATCTCGACGACCCCTCAATCGCTGTCATCGACGTTGGCGATCGCCACGAGCCAGCCAACAAGAATTTCGACCATCATCAGTTTCCAAGAGATCATGTCCCGACATGCTCTCTTTCACTCGTCCTAAAAGATCTCGGCTTATACGAGGACGCCCGATCGTTCTGCGATTGGCTGGAAACCGCCGAGTGGTTTGATTGTCGCGGAGCAAACGCCACTGCGAACTGGCTGGGGGTCAAGCGCGAGATCGTTAGTAGAATGAGTTCCCCCATTGAACTCTCGTTACTCCGTCGTTTCGCTTCTCAAACCGAGCATCTGCCCCGGGAACCTCTGTGGGAAATCATGAAAATGATTGGACACGATTTAGTCGACTACCTGCGGGGTTTGCGAAGCCGATTGGACTACATCGGAGAACATAGCGAGGTTTGGCAAATCAAACGCGAATCGCAGTCCTTGATCGCCGTCTATCTTCCACGAACGAGCCCTCTTCCCGACGACCCGTCGATGGGACTCCCTCGATATATCGAGGAGAAAGGCTTAGCCACGAAAGCCCACGCCATGATCTACCCCGACAGGCGAGGAAAAGGGTATGGGCTTTGTCGATACAATGACCACCCGTTCATGGATTTCAACCGAATCTCCAGCGAGCCGGACGTTCATTTCGTGCACGCGGCCGGCTTCATTGCCAAAACCACTGCTACTGACTCCCAGAGGCTGCAAGACTTGCTATTGAAGAGCTACAGCAGCTCTTCGTAGGGCCTCATTTACGCCAAGATAATCTTTCACCGAAGTCGAGGATACCATGATACGTCTGACTACGACCACCACCATCTGCTTCATCGTATCCTTTCAATCGATTGCCCAGAGATTCCACGACCCCAAACCACCCGCTGTCAACGAGCTTGAACCGATCCTTTCACCTGAACCCGTTTCGCAACCCGAGCTCACGTTCCATCAGCCTCCTAAGCCAATTTCTAAGCGCGCCGTTACCGAGGACTGGATGGATTTCCTCGGCCCTACCCACAACGCCATCTCTCGAGAAACCCACTTGCTCTCCGAGTTCGGCGAAGCCGGGCCGAACATAGTTTGGGAGGTAGAAAAAGGCGAAGGATACGCCGCTCCCGCCGTGGTCGGCGAACGGGTGATCCTCTTTCATCGGGCAGGTGATACCGAGGTAGTCGAATGTCTCCAGGCTGAAACGGGCCAACGCTTCTGGAATCAAAGCTACCCGTCCGAATACCGCGACCGCTACGGATTCGGCAACGGCCCTCGCTGCCAGCCTATCAGCGACGGGAAATTCGTCTACACCTTGGGAGTCGAAGCGATCTTCAGTTGTTGGGAGCTGGTATCGGGCCAGTTGCTATGGCAAAGGGACCTGAAAGCCGACTTCGATCTCACGCTCGACTTTTTCGGGGTCGGGGCGACTCCGTTGCTCGAGGGGAATCTGATAATCGTCAATATTGGCGCCCCCAAAGGGCCCAGCGTAGCCGCCTTCGACAAACGTAGTGGCGCGATTGTCTGGGGTGCAGGCGACCAATGGGGACCCAGCTACGCCTCTCCCATTCCTGCCGACACCCAAGCAGGTCGACGAATTTTCGTTTTCGCTGGAGGAGAAAGCCGACCCGCCACGGGAGGACTACTGGTTATCGATCCAGCGGATGGCCGTATCGATTGCCGCTTTCCTTGGCGGGGAAATCGGTACGAATCGGTCAACGCTTCCTCCCCAGTGATCGTAGAGAACCGTGTCTACATTTCCGAATGCTACGGGGCTGGAGGCGCAATGCTAGAGATCGGGGCCGATGGATCCTGCTCGGAAGCGTGGAATAACGCGATTCTCAATACCCATTTTATGACGTCTATCCACAAGGACGGCTACCTTTACGGCATCGATGGCCATGGTCCTAGAAATGCCCCGATCGTTTGCATAGAACTTGAGACTGGAATGGAGATGTGGCGAACGGAGCCTGAATGGATCACCCCGGTTTCTTCGGGAGGGCAGTTCCAGGAATACAATTTGGCCCCCGCGCTCGCTTCTTTCCTCCTCGTCGATGGACGCTGTCTAGTCTTGGGACAGTACGGTCACTTGGCCTGGATCGATTTGAATCCCGATGGCTACAAAGAGCACGATCGAACCCATCTGTTTTTAGCTCGCCAAACTTGGGCCTTGCCCACCCTTAGCCGAGGCCTCCTCTATATCATCCAAAACGATCCGGGTATCGATGATAGCGATACACGGCTCATCTGCTACGACTTGAGAGCCGCTGACACCCGATAGAATTGTTAACTAAGGATTTTTCTCGCTACCCAAATTGCCTCTCACCGCAGCCACCACTCGGTCCGGCATCATTTGGGCTGCGCCAAGTCCGCCAGATACATCCAGGGAAGCCCCGCTCATATAATCGTTTGCCGGATTAGCCAGAGACACATAAGGCAGGACCACGCTCGACGCATCGCCAATTCCCAAAGGTATCAAGGCATCAATGATTTTCGCAGCAACAGGATCTGCTTGAATGGCCTTCTGAGTGAGAGGCGTTTCATGCAAACCGGGAGCTACTGCGCTGACGGCAACCGTTTTATCGCTGTTCTCCTACGGCGAAAACATCGCCTCCAACCGCACGCTTTTCCTCGGAAACAGCGTATTCAATTATCGAGGCGGCATTGCCCAGTCCTTCGAAGGTTTTTGCCGAGCTGCCTCACTCAATCACGAAGAGGCGACCCAGATGAGCAGCCCAGAATACCGCCACGGAATCGAGTTTCTAGAATTCGGTCGCATTCCCCTGAATTTGCCCGAAGTCGCTGCTACCGAGAAATTGCATGAGCATATCCGCAACGGGAATTTCGACTACGTTATCCTTGAGGCCCGGCGGTCCGGATTCCTGCTACCGGAAGTAGCTAATCTACCAGAAGATCGGGGAGAGCCCATTAGCTATAGCGACAATCTAGAGGCATTGACCCGGCTTCATGAAACAATCGTCCTTTCGGGCGCCCAGACTGTTCTCTACATGCACCCGGGCGTTCAAATGTATCCGGAAGTTAAACACCCAATTGCTCAAATTTACCATCGACTAAAAACAGATCTGGAAGCTATTTCGGTTCGAGGGAATAAGCATGAAGTCATCCTCGTACCCGCCCTCTACCTGTGGCTAGATGCGACCCGAAAATACGGGGTCGATAGCTGGTTCGCCAACCCCGGTCATGGCAACGCCATCGCTCGCTATGCCAGCGGCTGCCTTATATACTTTTCTGACGGGGAAAGATCCGCGAGAAAATCCATTTACGGAACTTCCCTTGACGTTCGATAGCGCCCCCGACTCGCCAAAAAGCTACGCATCGAAAAGCCAAGCAGCTTGGATTAAGAAGCAAGCATGGCTCTACTACACGACTTCCCTTTAGAGAGTATCCTATAAGTCGCTCTTCGCATTATAAATAGTAAGGCTGACTATCCTTAGTCAGCCGAATTAGGAGAGGTTTACATTTGAGGCTGACTAGGGATAGTCAGCCCTACCATCACCAAAGCATTCGAAATGCTACTATCGGAAGCTATCTTGGGACATGGGGGAACGAGCTCAACCCTTTGCTCTCGTTCTGACTTTCCCTTTGCGGGCCTCCGCCTCCAATGCCTCGTCGAATTTCGGATTGGGCTCAGAATTGACCGGAGCATTGAGACGCTTTCTCCATTCATTCAGCTGGGCCAATAGCTCGCGGGTTTTCTCAGGCATTGATTCAGAAAGATTACGCTCTTCTCCGATATCCAGCCTCAAGTTGTATAACTCCAAATCCCCGCTTTCGAAGTACTGGTGTAGCTTCCAATCCCCTACACGGATTATGCTGCAAGGGCGACTACGAAATAAAATGTCTCGTTGCTCATCCGTCACCGCATAAGACTGTAGATAGGCAGGAAAATGCCAATACAAGGGACGCTCGGCCAAGTCGACTGGTTCCCCTTTCAATAGAGGAACAAGGCTGACTCCATCGAGCGGCTGATTCGATGGATAGCTAGCTCCTGTCATTTCCATCAATGTTGGATAAATATCGACCCCGATAATTGGGGTTTCGCTTTCCGTGCCCGGCTCAACGACTCCCGGCCATTTTACGAAAAAGGGCACGCGTATTCCGCCTTCATAATAGGTTCCTTTGTATCCTTTTAATGGATGCATATCTGTAGCTGGACCATAGCCCCCATTGTCGGAAAAGAAGATCACGATGGTATTCTTCTCGATTCCCAATTCCTCCAAAGTAGATCGAATTTTCCCAACGCCATCGTCCACCGATTGTACCATCGTTGCCATGGCCACATGATCATGCAGTTCTCCTTTTGGCTTGTTTTCGTATTTGGCAACCAACTCACGCTTGGCATCCAGCGGCGTGTGCACGGCGAAATGGGTCAAATAGAGAAGCCAGGGCCGATCTTTATTGTCCCGGATGAACTGATCGGCTTGGTCATTCAAATAGTCGGTCAAGTAGGAGTCGTCAGGCAATCCTTGGAGCCCGGGAGCATTCGGATGGGGCGGATAATACCCTCTTGGAGGTGAACCGGAATGCGTTCCCCCGATATTGATATCGAAACCGTACGGCAGCGGGTCGGAGCTCAAGTGCCATTTCCCCATCAATGCCGTCCGATATCCAGTCGCTTGAATCTGGTGAGCCCATGTTTTTATTCCCCAATCTAGCGTATCGACACCCGGCTCGTGCTGGAGCCGACGGTAAGCGTCTTTTCCCCTCGGACCCCTCCCCACGTTGTAGATTCTATGTCTGGGCGTATATTGCCCGGATAGGAGAGAAGCCCTGGCAGGGGCGCAATTCGCAGAAGCCGAATAGGCGTTGGTAAACACCTTTCCTTCCGAAGCTAAACGATCAAGATGGGGCGTCTCGTAAAAATCCGACCCCATGTAGCCCGTATCTCTCCAACCAAAATCGTCCAGAAAGATAAATAGGATATTAGGCTTCGACGCGTAAGCGGAAGCCGCGGTCAAGACCGTCAAAGCGATCACTGCTAGTCTTTCAATTCTCATAAGTATTTGTTGGTTGAGCTTCGGGCTTGGGTGGCGAATTAAGAGATCTGAGAAATAGCCTAGTGTACCAGGGATTCAGTCGCTAGGGCTTTTCGAGCGAAGGACGGACCGCTCCATTCGATGTCCAGCTTCGGTTCCTCTCCAGCCGATTTTAATAGATGTACCGTAATCGGGTGCCAGCCCGATTTTAAAGCGATTCTAGAAGCAATCTCGCCTCCCTCGTATCCATAATCCGCATCTATCAGCAATGCTTCATGGAGTCGGACAATCGCTCTCGCGCTGGAATCGAGATATAAAAGGTACTCTCCATCCTCCGGCGCTTCAATATACCCGGAATACACAATTGCGCCCTTGTTAGGACCGAGATCAACATTCAGACCGGTTGCCGTTCCTACATAATCAGGCTTCTTACTCCAGAATTTGGGTACCCAGGGGAAGCTCCCCGTATAAGCTTTCCAACTAAGTCCAGGCCGAGTCGCTTCTAACCCAACAGGCGGGACTAGCTCACCATCATAAGGTCGAGGATTATCGGCATTCGGCCTTCTCATCTGCAGCGTCCGATCTCTCATACGTTGCTCCAGTCCAACGAAATATTCGCTCGTTCCCGCTAGGTTCCGCGTTTCCTTCAAATCGGTTGTCACATCGAAAATCTCGAATGCATCCGCATGGCTCTTTATGTCCACACGAACTCCCTTATATCCCTCCATGAAAATAGCCTGCATTTCACCTCGGGGCCGATTTCGGTGGCTGGGATGAAAATCCGCGTAATTCGGTGTTCTACGCCCATGCTTAAACTCCACATAAACTGAGCTCGGCTGCCGCTCCCCACTAGCCGTAATCGAGGGAATTAGAGAAACGCCATCTGACAGCGCCGGCATCGGGACTCCAGCAAGCTCGGCGAATGTCGCCATCCAATCGTGAAACTGCGACGGCGTTTGGTCGATAGTCCCCTCCAGTATCGTTCCCGGCCATCTAGCCAGCGAAGGCATGCGAATTCCGCCTTCCCAGACATCCCGCTTCTCTCCGTCAAAAGGTCCATAAGACTGGAAATGTATTGGCGTGAACGGTTCACCTTCTATGTAGCTAACCGCTAAGGGGCCGTTGTCGTTGGTAAAGACAACCAGGGTGTCTTCGTCTATTCCCAGGTCTTCAAGCAAATGAGTTAGATCGCCAACACAGCTGTCGATCCGGCGAACCATGGTAGCGAAACGGCGTTCGACATTGCTCCACTCGGGATTTCGATAATCCGGGTGTATCCAAGAGTCAATTTCGCCCGACGCCGTATTGATCATGCGGCCATGCTCGCCAACCCATTGTAATCCGCCATCGAGCCCGCTTCCCTCAGGATAGGCTTGGGTAGGGACTTGCAGAGCAGCGTGAGGCGTATCATAAGCAAGATAGATAAAAAATGGCTGATCTGCATTCTCCTTCCGGTGATCGACAATCCATTTTTTGGCGAATGCCGTAAACAGATCGGTCGTATAGCATTTATCCAACGACGCAGACACTTCCTCGTTATTGTGCCAAACTTCTTTGCCTGTCCTGTGCGATTCGCTGTTACCAATAGGCCATTCATTATTCGGGTAGTGGACGTGGCCATCGACGTGGCGTACGTATCCAAAATATTCATCGAATCCCCGCTTCGTCGGGTAAGCGGGCCATTCAGCTGGATTGTTGTAGGCCTTTTGATTCGCATAAGAATTTCCCAGCTCTCCTTCAGGCCCCAATCCTTGAAGCCCATACTTGCCCACATGCAAGGTACGATAGCCAGCTCCTTGAAGTACCGTGCCCAGCGTATGATTGTCTGGTATCGCCTTATCGAAATCACTGTTTCGCACTTCGGTGTGCCCTTGGTGGAGGCCGCGAAGCAAAGACGCTCGAGACGGAGCGCAAACCGGGGCCGGGCAATAGTGGCGCCGCAATTGAACGCCTTCTCTGGCAAAACGATCCAAGTTCGGAGTCGCGTGGCGTTTGCCTACGCGGTCGTTCTGATGAAAGACACCCAGATCTCCATAGCCCATATCATCTGTGAAAACCAGGATGATGTTGGGTTGAGAGCCATTATAAGCTCTCGTCGCTTGAACTGCCATCAATACGGATAGCAAGGCTATGCCTAATCTTAGAGTCCTTCGGTGGATGAGGGCAGCGGAGAATTTCATCATATTCAGCGATAATCGGCGAGAAAGCCCGTCAAGCTAGCAGCTTCGAATTCCAGGTCAAGGTATCGGATTATTCTAGATCGCTCGCCAAGCTTCCCCTAGACTACGCTTTGTGGATAATAATCTGACCAACGAAGGCCTAGACGCACAGTTCAATCTCAGAGAGCGGCATCCCGACTTTCAAACGTATTTCGATCGCAACGAATCGCTGAGCGAGCAGTCCCTATCTCGCTTCCCTTGGCAAACGGACATCTCCTACGGCGAGCATCGCCTGCAAACCCTGGATTTCGTTGCCGCCCGTTCACCGCTTTCGCCGATCTACATTTTTATTCACGGCGGGTATTGGAAGACTCTCGACAAGAGCAGTCATCGCTTTCTCGCCGATCCTTTTCTCGAAAACGGCTGTGCCGCCGTTAACGTCAACTATCGGCTAGCTCCTGAAGCTACGATCGATGAAATTGTCGAGGACGTTGCCAATGCTATTCGTTGGGCAGGCGCCCACGCTCAAGATATGCAAGGCAATCCCAACCGGATCTATATCGCCGGGCATTCTGCTGGGGCCCACCTCGCTCTGATGTCGTACCTGCTTTTGTTAGAGCAGGAGGATGAGTTTGCCCAATCCAGACGCTGCGTCTACTGCATTAGCGGACTTTACGATCTGGATTTGCTGATGAGGAGTTACTTGAACGAAGAGTTGAATATCACTCCGAGAGTAGCCGAAACCTGCAGCCCACTGGCTCGATCCGAATTGAAGGTAGACTCGAACTTGAAATTCCTGGTAGGGAGCGAAGAAACTAATGTATTCATCTCGCAAACACGTTTAATTCATGGACTAGCCAGCGACTCAGGAGCTAATGCCTCGCTGGACATTATTGAGGGGCGACATCACTTCGACATCCTCTACGAACTCGGAGATCCCAAAGGCGTTCTAAGTCAGGAGCTAATGGCTATCATCAAAGCCGATCAAGAGTGAGTGGCGCGAAGTAGCGGGCGATCGGTCTCTACCAAGAAAGCTAAACCAAGACGCGAACCGAGTTCGTTTTGAAGATCACGTAAACATCGGAACCCACGGCCAGATTCAAATCGGCAACGGCGTCTTGAGTTAATTCTACAATCATCTCAGGACCCCCTTCCAATACGGATACGCGGGAGAGAATGCGAGATCCTGAATCGAAAATGCTATCCACGTTGCCTCGAAGGTAATTTCGAGCGGAAAGTCCCGTGGGTTCCTGCAAACTCAATATGGGATCATCGGAAGCAATGCTACAAATCACTTTCCGACCAATTTCAGATCCAGTCGCGGGCACTCGGATACAAACACTCTCATTCTGATCGCTAATACATACTATGTCCGTTCGACCCAGATGTTCGCGAACCTTTCCCGTGAATACATTTTCGAAACCGCCCTCCTTCGCCAACTCGAACACCCCCCCTGCAGCGAATACCTCGTTCGGAGGACCTTGAGCAATCAGCTTGCCTTCAGAAACTACCAAGACCTCGTCGCACAAGGTTTGCAACTCGAGCGGGCTGTGCGAAACAACCACCATGGGCATTCGAAACGCATCCCGCACTTTCAGTAAATAGGAAAGGATTCGGCGCCGCAACTTTGCATCCAGCGAAGCCAAGGGCTCGTCCAGCAAGAGCAAGCGTGGACCTGAACACAATGCCCTTCCCAGAGCCACACGTTGGCGTTCACCCCCCGACAATAGCTCCACTTTGCGATCCAGCAAAGCTCCTAGTTCCAAGGTATTGGTCACGTTTTCGAAAACCTCCCCGAAATTCAACCCATTTTCCAGCAGACGTTTTTTGCCCGCCTCCAAATTGCTGCGAACATCGCTCTTCGGGAAGAGCAAATAATCTTGTGGCACATATCCGATATTTCGGTACATGGGCCTAACTCGAATTTCCTTCGTCGACTCCAACCACGGCTCGCCTTCAAAAGCGATCCGACCGCTATAGAATTTCCTCAACCCCGCCAAGCACTCTAGAAAAGTCGTTTTTCCCGATCCGGATACGCCAAATACACCCAGAGACTTGGGTGATCCTGAATACTGAAGCTCGAGTTCGAATTCCTGGAGAGGAATTCTCAAGTCGATATCAAACACAGGTGGAGAGTTATTCATGCCCGTCCCCCTCCTGTATTCACTCGCCTCAGGGACAAACGTTCCGTAGCATAAACGATTCCGAATCCGACAAGCAGGGCCACCCAAAGCAACGTAGTGGCGGAAGCATCATCTCCCCTCTGTTGAGCAGTGAAAATGGCGGAAGCCAGCGTTTGCGTCTTGCCCGGTATGTTTCCAGCGATAATAACGGTCGCCCCGAACTCCCCCATGGATCTTGCGAATCCCAGCAACATTGCGGCTACCAAGCCTCTGGCAGCCAACGGTAGCGTAACGGAATAAAAGACTCGCCAGCCACTCATACCCAAGGTCCTGCCCATGTCTTCCAGCCGTGGATCGACTTCATCGAATGCCAACTTGGCCGTGCGAACGAATATCGGAAATGCCATGACACTGCAGGCGACAACGACCGCTTTCCATGTCAGCAGTACTCTTAAATCGAAACCTAGTGTATCAGGCCCGAGCAGTCCATAATCGGCGAAGACTTTGAGTAACAAGTAGCCGACCGCCGTTGGCGGCAGTACGAGCGGGAGGGTGGTTAAGGCCGATAAGACATGTTTTCCCGCGAACTCTTTGCGAGAGAGCAGATAAGCAATGGCTACACCCGGAACACAGATGAGACCGATTGAGAAGCTTGCCCATCCTATCGTGCGTACTACGGTTTCGTATATCGTTTCCAAAGTCCGGTTTTGATGAAACCTAACCCAAAACCTATCTTGAACATAGTTGCGAGCGAAATGGCCCTCGCAGCGAGACAGAGCCAGTAAAGTGTGTAAGGTTATGCAGTTAACTGGCAGCGCGTCTACTCAGACTCGACCATAGAGGCTATGGCAAAGCCGTAGTTGCGAAAGATCTCCAAGGCAGCATCGGATTGGACGAAACGAAAAAAGGCGCCGGCAGGCTGCTTCTCCATCCCAGATCGAGTTAAGGCAATCGGATAACGGGCCTCGAACTCATCGTTTTTCAACAACAGACGGGCCTCATTCTTTCGCTCAAGATAATCGGTCCAATAAACAATCCCCACCGCATCCCGCCGACTCAATGTCTGGGCAAGCGTTGCTTTAACATCTGACGACGGGGAGAGGCGTTCCGCAAGCGCAGCCCAAGCATTCGTCTGACCCATCCCCACGTTGCTCAACCATTGGCGGGCATAGCGACCAGCGGGAACGGCAACAGGATCGCTAACGCATAGAACTCTGAAATCCAATTCAGCAAGCTCGGAAACATTGCTGACAGGTCCCCACGTCGCCTCTGCTGCGCATAGGGCTACCAGGGTGTTTTCAAGCAGATCACGCCGCGTCTCGGAATGGACCTCTCCAGATTCTTCGACGAAGTCCATCCATTGATCATCCGCGCTGATATAAATATCTGCCTCAACCGATGCGACTAACTGTCGGGCCAGAACATTCGAGCCAGCAAAGTTGAATGCGACTCGGTATTCAGTAGCTGCTTCGAAGAGCCGCCCGATTTCTTGGAGCGACCCATTCAAGCTAGAGGCAGCGAATACGACTACTTCTTTTTCAGATCCGCGATTCCAAAAACAGCCAGTCAGAACCGCTCCTAACATGGTCACTGCAACGAAACCTACAATACCCCGATTTGCGACCATCGTTTAGAATGCTCGTCACAGAATCCCTCCTAAGACAACGGAAAACGCTGATAGCCGCCCTCATTGCTTGGCAACAGAATCTACAGCGAGTACCCAGCCAGCATGTTTCCTAATTCCTCGGGATTCGCTTTGGCCGTCAGCACGAACAGGTGGCCTTGCGACTTCCATTTGCTGACCGTCCAGCCCGCCTTTCGCTCCTCGAATTGAATCGATTCCGATAACCGCGTTTCCGCGAAGTCCGCTTCTTTTGTTACGAAGAGGTGGTAGACAACTCCAGCATTGACGCAGATGATCGCTACTTTGTTGTCCGACCAATCCAAAGGCCGGCAACCGATTCCTTCCTGTTCCAAGAATCGCGTAGGCAAACGGTCAGGAAGCTGGAAATCCGTAGGAAACTTGAGTGAGCTTCTTCTTCCAAAGGTCATACTCCATCACCCGATTTTGACCGCCTTGGTCTTCAGGACCCGCATCGCCGCCGAACAATCCGGGAGAAGGCAACTGCGTAAAGTAGAGATAGCGGCCCGTCCTGTCGATCGCGATGCCATTGGGTTCTTCCAAATCCGACAGAAGCTTAGTGATTACGCCTGCAGGAGAATGCTTGAGGATCACGCCCGCCGTCTTGCACGTCCAGTAGGCAGCTCCGTTGGGAGCGATAACGATATCAGTAGGCTCTGGCTCGTTTTCGGAAATAAGAGTGATATTATGGCCGTCCGTGGACGACACCATATTCATACCTACATTTCCTGAATCGGGAACTTCGGTGAACAGGGCTTCTGCGTCGCGATTAAAAGACAGTCCGCTGGGGCTCATGAGTCGTTCTTCAAGAGGAGTGGTATTGGGATCGAAGCCTTTGGGAAGAAAAGGCGCCTTCGTCTTTCGGAAACGGTCGTATTTCAGAATGACTCCAGCAGTTTTGCAGGTCCAATAGACATTCCCGCGCCGATCCAAGGCGATGTTGATAGGGTAAGGTTCGCCCTCGCTAATAACGGTCGATCTTCCGGATCTTAGGTCCAATCGTTTGACCGTGTTTCCCGCTCCAAACTCCCCGACATCGGGAACTTCAGAATAATAGAGGGTTCGATAAGAGTTGGTCGCGATTCCCACAGGACTATTGAGGCCTTCGGCGATGATTTCCACTTTGAAGGAACGTTCCTCCGAATGGCTGCTTGCATGAGCTTTCTGGCTATTGGATGTAATTGCCAGGCCCACCAGCAACGCGATGAGCATAGGATACTTTGTCGGTATAGTTTGTATATTCATTTGCGTGTCTCCCAAATCCGTTTCCAGATTATCGAGGCAGGCGAAAAGCGTTCCCGCCTGTTCGTTCTCTAGTCAAAACGGGTTCGCGGGAAGAGAGATGCTACCGAACGCATTTATTCCCAAGTTCTGAAAATTGCTAGGGCTTCCCTGCCAAAACCTCCGCGACACCGACTTATTTTTAACTATGCGTCACCGCTCAGGACTTGCCATTGCTATCTGGTAGCGGGCGATCTCCGAGTGCCCATTTTGTTGAAATGCACAGGCATCTTGCTCCGATACGAGAGAAGTCACAGGTTGGAAGCCTACGCTACTATTCGTGGGCGCTCGGAGATCGCCCGCTACCAGATTCAGCAAATAAATAGATCTTAGGAGTCCGCCACCGACGCGCCTAGCTCTTCCAGACGCTTGCGCATATCATCCGGGGTCTGAGCCTTCTCAAATGCCTCCCGAGCGGAAATCAAGCCACGATTATAGAGGCTCATCAAGTGCGTATCCATAGTAAACATACCAAGATTCGCGCCCGTTTGGATATCCGAGTTGATACGGTATGTCTTGTTGTCGCGAATCAAGGCGGCTATAGACGTGGTGGTTACCATTACTTCAAGACCGGCTACGCGACCGCCGCCTTCCTTCTTGCAGAGAACCTGGGAAACCACAGAGACGAGTGACGAAGCTAGCTGCGTGCGAATCATCTCTTTCATGTTCGCAGGGAAAGCATCGACGATTCGGTCGACCGTCTTGGCTGCGCTATTCGTGTGCAGCGTGCCAAAGACCAAGTGACCTGTTTCGGCAGCGCTGATGGCCGCTTCGATGGTTTCCAAATCACGCATTTCCCCGACCAGTATAACATCCGGGTCTTGACGGAGAGCGCGGCGAATGGCTTCCGAAAAAGTGGGCACGTCCACGCCCACTTCGCGCTGGGTGATGATACACTTCTTGTGGTCGTGGTAATACTCGATCGGATCCTCAATTGTAATCACATGAGCACTACGCTTTTGATTGATGTAGTTGATCATGGAGGCCAACGTCGTACTCTTGCCCGACCCGGTCGGACCGGTCACTAAGACGAGTCCACGCGGACGATAGAGCAGATCCTTGATCTGATCCGGGATACCGATATCTTCCAAGTCGAAAAATTCGTTGGGTATCCGACGAAGAACGAGCCCGTAGTTGCCCTTGCTTCGGAGGACGCTCACGCGGAAACGCGACTTGTCCATGTAGGCAAAACCAAAGTCGGCTCCGCCTTCTTTCTTGGCTGCCTGAATGTAAGCATCCGCGGTTATGGATTGCATGAGCGCTTCGGTATCTGTCGGAGTCAGGTCGGGACCGTCGACGGATACCATCGATCCATGAAGGCGCAATGTAGGTGGTTTTCCCACTTGGATATGCAGGTCCGAAGCCCCTTCCTCGAAGACCAATTCGAGCAGATCGTTCATTTCGTAGCTCATGATACTCCCTATCGGTTAATTTCAGCTATTATTGAATAGATCACCTAGTAAGTAAATCTACTCAAGCGTCGGCTCGTTCACAGTGACCGAAAGCACTTCCTCAATCGACGTCAGCCCAGCCAGGGCTTTTCGCACGCCATCTTCACGCATCGTTCTCATACCCAATTCTTTGGCAATTGAACGCATTTGAGAAGCGCTACCTCCAGAGTAGATCAGTTTTTCGATTTCCTCATTCACTTTGAAGATCTCAAAAATACCGAACCGCCCTTTCACACCCTGATTGTGACAGGTCGGGCAACCCGCGCCCCGCATGAACTGGGCATCAGCTACCGCGTCACGATCGAGACCGATCGCTGTCAATTCCCGATGCGAAGGCTCATGCGGCTGCCGGCAGTCCGGGCAAACGCGTCGGACTAGCCTCTGAGCCATTGAGGCCCGCAAGGATGTTGCCACCAGATAGGGTTTCACCCCGATATCGACTAGACGTGTCACTGCAGACGGCGCGTCGTTAGTGTGCAGCGTACTGAGCACCATATGGCCCGTTAGGGACGCATTGATGGCGATTTCCGCGGTTTCCTTATCGCGAATCTCTCCCACCATTATAATGTTCGGAGCTTGGCGAAGAATAGCCTTGAGGGCTGCAGCGAATGTCATTCCCACGCTCTTACGGACCGGCACCTGGTTTATCCCCTTCATCTGATACTCGATGGGGTCTTCGACGGTGATGATCTTCCGGTCCGGCTTGTTCACGTAATTCAAACAGCTGTAGAGCGTAGTCGTCTTACCCGAACCCGTGGGACCCGTTACGAGGAGAATACCATCCGGCAGAGTTATCAGCTGTTCGAAGAGCTCCTGATCATCGCTGAAAAAGCCCAGCTCCGGCAGCCCCTTCATAAGACCGGTCTTATCCAAGATCCGCATGACGATGCTTTCCCCATAAGCCGTCGGCAGGGAAGAAACCCGCAGGTCGTAATCAATGCCTTCCACCCTAACTTGGATGCGCCCGTCTTGAGGCAGTCGCTTTTCCGCAATGCTCAAACGCCCCATCACCTTGATTCGGGATATGACCGGAAGCTGCAAGCGCTTGGGAGGCGGATTC
>NZNM01000131.1 GCA_002694885.1 Opitutaceae bacterium
CTTTTCTTGGGGCTTGAGCGAATGGGATGAGGCTTCAATGGTTCTCGCATGACAAACAGACTGCTAGAAGGAAGAGTTGCATTGATAACTGGAGGCGGACGCGGACTCGGCAGAGCCATCTCTTTAGCCTACGCCAAGGAGGGAGCCAAAGTAGCGATTTCCTCACGAACGCAAAGCGAGATCGATCGTACCTTATCAATGATAGCAGACGCAGGAGGGACCGGATTTGGATTCTCTGCAGATTTGACGACGGAGCAGGGTGCGAAGAATTTGATCAGCGCTGTCGATTCCCAATTTGGTCAACTTGATCTCGTCTTTTTGAACGCAGGTGGCAACGCCGCTAAGGAATCGATTGAAAATGTGGATACAGCGAACTGGATTCACACCGTTGAAATCAATCTATACACGGCATTCTATGTGGCTAAAGCCGTACTTCCGTTGCTGAAGCAAAGCGCCAACGGACAGATTCTCACCATGGGCTCAGGAATGGGCCGTCGCCCCGACCAAACAAGCTCGGCCTACAGCGCCGCTAAAGCCGGTCTGTGGTCTTTCACTCAATCTATGGCCATCGAATTCGCTCAATATGGCATCACCGTCAACGAGATGATTCCAGGGCCTGTTAAAGCCAATGTGCCTGAAGGAGAAACCTTCGAACCCTACATCGTCAAAGAAGGCGATTGGGAAAACGAGTGGTTCAAAGGCGCCGAGGATGTCGTGCCGATGGCCGTATTCCTGGCTTCCCAACACAAGCATGGTCCATCAGGGCAGAGCTTCGCCCTGAATAGGCGTTTACTGTAGGTTCGGTATGGCTACTTGTCCTCAAGCAGCCGACTCTGAAGCAGGCGCGTTAGATTCCTTCGGCAAACGCCGAATGCCCCGCCACCACCAAGCGAAGAAACGCTTGAAGTCCTCGAGAATCAAATACGTACAAGGTACAAGCAGCAACGTGATAAAGGTCGCGAAAAGCACGCCAAAAGCCAACGAAGTCGCCATGGGAATGAGGAACTGGGCCTGCAAGCTCTTCTCCATCAAAATCGGCACTAGCCCCACGAATGTCGTAACTGAGGTTAGAATAATTGCCCGAAACCGCTGACTGCCGCCAACGTGCACGGCATCGAAGAGCGACATGCCCTCATTGCGAAGCCGATTGATGCGTTCGACGAGGACGAGCGAGTCGTTCACCACGACCCCAGACATAGCTATGATGCCCAACAAGGAAAGTAAGCTCAGGTCCTGAGGCGTTCCGAAATTCTGAAAGTTGATCAAATGCCCATAAATGGCCCCTCCAATGCCGAACGGAATCACGGAGATCACGATAACGGGCTGCAAGTAGCTCTTAAAAGGAATGGCCAGAAGGGCGTAAATCATCACCATCACCAAGAGTCCGCCCGTCACTAAGGCCGGTATCGATTCTTCCATGTCTTTGGCCTCGCCCCCCTTAATTGGAGTTACCCCAGGGTATTTTTCCAGCACATTTCCGAGGATAGAACTCGGGTCGCCCGGATACTTTCCGTAGAGAGCGGCATTGAGCGAATCGGAATTTAGCACTGCCTTGTCCGCGTCCGCTTGAACATTGATAATTCGGTTTCGGTCCAATCTGGAAATCGATGGATAGCCCACGCCGAATTCGACATCCGCAACCTCCGAAATCGGGATTCGAGCCCCATTTGGAGCTACGATACGCATGGCTTCCAAATTGCCTAGCGAATCGCGATCTTCCTCAGGATAGCGTACCATTACCCGAACGTCTTCTCTGTCGCGCTGCACGCGTTGAGCCTCGGCTCCATAAAAGGCGGATCGTATTTGCTGGCCAAGATTGGCTGCAGTGAGTCCCAGAGCCCGGGCGTTATCCTTGAGCGTCACCTTCAACTCGCGCTTACCTTCTGAATACGTGTCTCTAATATCCAGCAGACCGGCAAATTGCTTCAGCTCTTCTTGAATCTCCAGAGAGGCGGCTTTCAAGTCCGCAAAATTCCGTCCGGTCAAACGAATATCCACCGGCAATCCCGCTGGCCCAGAGGCATTCGACATGAAATTAAGTTTTCGCGACCCAGGGATTTCGCCCACTTTTTCCCGCCAAAGACGAGCAATCTCATCAGCATTCGAATCCCGGACCTCGGCCTTGGATAACTCCAGGATCACTGAGCCGATGTTGCCGCCCGAATTGAATGAAGCTGGACCTGGGCCTCCAGCCACAACGCTGTATCCGAGGAACACGGCCTTATGTTTTACCGGATTTATAAATCCTTCAGCCATCTGCTCTTCGACGATTTCCTCGATCGCATTGTCGATCCGATTGATCGCTTTGGAAGTCTCTTGAATGGGCGTCCCTTCAGCCATTTTCAGCTCAAGAAAGATGTAGTCCGAAGGGACTGACGGGAAAAACACGAAGCGTATGGCTCCAAAGGCGACCAGCGATATGGATAGAAGCAGAGCAGATACAAATAGGGACAGAGTGAGCCAGCGAAACTTCAAGGCCCTGTCGAGGACGGGCATGTAAACCTTCTCGATGAATCGCTCCATTCCATCGGAAAATTTGCGCTGCAAGCGCGATAGGGGATTCAATTTGCTCCGGCCTTCCTTGTCGCCCACATGGCAAAGGGAAAGATGATAAGGGAGCACCAATTTGGTTTGAACCAGCGAGAAAAGTAGTGTCGGAATAACTACGATAGGAACGGTGTACATGAACTTGCCAATCATTCCCGGCAAGAAGAATACAGGTATAAATGCGACTGCTGTTGTGATAACCGCAAACGTTACCGGCATAGATACCCGATGAGCCCCAGCCACCGCGCTGTCTACGCCCGGACCATTTTTCTGAAATTCAGTAAAAACGCTTTCGCCAACGACAATGGCGTCATCAACGACGATTCCCAGGACAAGAATAAAGGCGAATAGCGACAGTAGATTGACGGTTATCCCTAGAGCAGGCGAGATCGCGATGGTGGCCAGAAAGCTAACCGGAATTCCAATAGCGACAAAAAACGCTAGGGTAGGTCGCAAGAAGATGGCCAGGGCAATGAGAACCAATACAAAGCCGATGAATCCGTTCTCCAAGAGCATATCTATACGCCCTTGAAGATAGAACGAGGAGTCGCTCCAGGCTTCCAAAGCGACGCCTTCCGGAACCCAAGTACCCATGGCTTCCTCGACATAAGCGTAGACCATTTTCGAAATATCCAAGGGATTCTCATCTCCGACCTCCTTTACCAATACGATGGCTGCCGGCTTACCATTGAAGAGCGTAACCATATCCTGATCCGCAAACCCATCTTTGACAGTGGCAACCGATCCTAAAGTCAGTTTTCCGCCATCTGGAGTGGTTAGAATAACGATATCCCGAAAATCGCTCCCTACGTAACCCTGCTCCTTGGTTCTCAAGGAAATCTCGCCGCCCTCGGCCTTGATCAATCCTCCTGGCAAATCAATCGAACTCCCTCGAACCGCTTGCACAACCTGGTCGAAACTCAGATTGTAATTCCGTAACATGCTTTCGGATACTTCTATGGATATCTCGTAATCCCGAACCCCTTCTACGTCCGCCTGGCTGATTCCATCGAGTTCGACCAAATCGTCGCGAACACGATCCGCTATCTTCTTGATTTCCTTCTCGCTGGCATCCCCATAGACGGAAATGCGAATCACCTCTTTCGGAATCAGCGGCTCATCGACAATCGGGCGCTCCGTGTTCGCGGGGAAGGTTGTAATAGCATCGACCCGAGTTTTGATCTCATCTTTTATCTTCCCGATATCGTACCCCTTTTCGATGGTCACATTTACCGATCCGAAACCTTCCTGGGCGACGGAATTCATTTCCTTGATACCGTCTACCGATTGTATCGCTTCTTCGATTCGAACGATTACCGACTCCTCCACTTCCTCGGGAGAAGCTCCCAGATAAGGCACTCTCACGGTTACCAAATCGAGCGAGAAGGCAGGGAAGAGCTCCCTCTTGACTATGAAATACGAAGCCACCCCGCCGACGACGAGTATCAGCATCACGAGGTTGGCAGCTACACCGTTTCGAGTAAACCAGGCAATCATCGCTAATTCCTCCTAACGTTTTCTATTCGCTGACCAATCCGTCGCTCATCGACAAACTAGAATCCAATTCAACCTGCATTCCCATGACTACGTATTCTAGGGGCGTCAGACATAGAAGATCGCCATCACTGAGGCCTTCGGTAACAATCACTGTGTCCACTCCCTTTTGGAGAACCGATACCTCTTTGATCACGATGCGATTTTCCTTGTCGACCGCGTAAACCACATCGCCTTCGTGGAGGGCTCGGCGTGGAATTCTGAAAGCGCTATCGATTTGCCTGCCCTCGATGCTGGCCTCCACAAATAGTCCCACCTTCAAAGGTGGACGATCTTTGTAGTCAGACTTTTCGTAAGGCTGCTCCACCTGGGCGACTACATAAGAAAGGCGCGTTCTTGCGTCGATTGCCCCCTCTACGCGATCGACTATCCCAGTCCATTCATGAGTTTCCTCTCCATATTGGGCTGATAAGGTAACCTTGGGCTTCTCGTCTGAACCGGCGTAATTGCTATAGGATTCAGGCAAATCCAGGTAACTCAGCTGATCGAGAGCCAAGGGAAGCCGTATCTCCGCTGTATCTGTTGAATAGATACGGGCAAGTTGCGACTGCCGGGCGCCCACCATTTGACCTACATCCGCATACTTTTCTTTGATTCGGCCATCGTAAGGCGCTCGCACAATCGTGCGAGCTAGATCGCGTTCGGCGATTTGCACCGCGGCCTTCGCCGATTCCATCATTGACGCCGCCCGTTCCAATTGCGGTTTTCTCAACGCCAAGTCAGTAGCTTCACCTCTTCCGAATGACTCCCAATCCTCGCGGGCCTGATCTGCAAGAGCCTTTTCCTGTTCGTAGGCCAATCTAGCTTCCGCGAATCGGCTTTTGGCATTGGCCAAATTTGCCTTATAATCAACGGGATCGATTTCAGCAAGGGGATCTCCTTTCTTGAAGTAGCCCCCTGCGAAAAATGCATTGGAAACTGACTCTATACGCCCCGAAACTTCGGCCACCAGGAGGGTCTCTGTGCGCGGCTGCACCGTTCCCTGGCTCTTGGCCTCTAGCTTCAGCGACTCTGAATTCACTTCCAGCACCTCGACGACGGGAAGCAGGGCCGTAGGCTCCTTTTTCTCTGGAACGGACCGATTCAGTAGCGCGAAAGCGAGTAGGGCAACTACCGCCAGCAATACGAAAAAGGGAGCTACGTACTTGAGCAACCAAGTCAGAATTGAGTCTTTTTGAACAGGCATGCTATTGAAATGTATTCGTAAATTGGATCCGGTTTATTCGAAATCGCCCCCGAGGGCTATATGCAGATTGATGCGGTTTTGCAGTCGCTGGTTTTTCACGTTCACCAACTGGCTAGCGGATTCGTCCGCGCGGCGTTGAGCGTCAAGCAAAGCGGTAATATCGATAAGTCCTCTCTGGTACTGCTCCCAAGCTAGCTCCTCTGCCTTGCGATTCTCCTCGGCCGCTACGGCAGTCTCCTCAGTAAGCCGGGTTAGATTTTCTTCGCTGGAGAGAGCGTTTTCCACTTCTTGAAAGGCAGTTTGAGCGACCGATCGAAAATTGGCGAACTGGCCTTCCACAATCGCCTCCGCCTGATCGCGTTCTGCCTTCTGCCGCCCGGCAGCGAAAAGGGTCGATCCCACGTTGCCGGCAATGCTCCAAACGGAAAAGTCGGAATCCAGCAAATCGGTCAACTCGCTGCTCGTTGTTCCCGCGCTGCCAGTAAGAGCTAGACTGGGCAGCCAATTGCGATTGGCCGCTTCTCGCCTCGAAAGCGAAGCTGCCAACCGGCGCTCAGCGGCGTACAAATCCGGTCGACGGGTCACCAGCTCCGATGAAAGCCCTTCCGGGATCGGCTCCGACATGTCCGGCAAAACGAACTCGCTGGACTGTTTCCCGCTTGGATACCGCCCCAGCAAAGTCTCGAGAGTCCGTTTGGCGTTGCCCAACTGAGTCTTTCGCTGCTGAGCCGAAGCTTTACTGGAAGCCGCCTGAGCCCGTGTAAGGCGAAGATCCAGGCTGGTGACGAGACCGCGATCGTAGCGTCGATCTAGCGATCTGACCTTATCCTCTAACGACTGAGCCGAATCTATTGCCAACTCGTACTGGGATTGAGATTCGAGCAAATTGAACCAAGCCCTGGCGACCTGTCCAGAAATCGATAGCTTCAGAGCCTCGACATCCGCTTCAGCCGCCTCGAATTCCGCTAGACCCGCCGCATGAGAGGCTCTTAGACGCCCCCAGAGATCGACTTCCCACTGGGACCCGAGAGACAGACTGTGAGTGTCCGTCTCGATCTTCTGAAAATTGAGGAAGGAGAACCGGCTCTGCTGCTTGGCTGAATTCAGCCCGAGCGTGAGATTCGGGGCCCTGAGCGATCCGGAAATTCGAGCCGCGGCTTCCGCCGCCTTCACGTTGGCCTTAACCGCATCGAGACCAATGTTCGACTCCAGCGCCTCCTCGATCAATTCGTTCAAAGTCTCATCCCCAAATCGAGTTGCCCAGATAGCAGCGGGGGAGGGCTCCTGAGAATCCATCTTCTCTATTTTAAGCGGCTCGCCTGTTCCAGCATGAGGAATTGACTGGGTTTCTTTTGAGGTGGTCGCGCAGCCCGCAAGCAAAAATACGAGCGCCCAGAGGGCCAGGCCCTTTTCATTGTGTCTTATCATCATTTCACCCCCCTCATTTCGATCTCCGAAACTGCCCTTAGACCGCCTGAAATGTAGGCTACTAGATGTTCACAGAGACCGTCGACGTCATTCAGGTCTATCCTTCCAGCAGATACCAGCTCCAGCCTGGCGTGCTGCATCATCGAACCTAGAATCGTGCATGACAATAGATGCATTCCGTAGGCGACTTTCTCGAAACCCGGATTTCGAAGCGAATCCGAGATCGCAGCGGTGTATTTTTCCACGATTTCCTGCAAGAGCTCGCGATGGAACTCCTTCATAAACGCCTGTCCCTCCGACAGTCCCCGGCCGATTACGCGCAGGAATCGAAAATCGTTTCCATCATCCGTCATCAGCTCAGTGAGAATGGGTCGGACGAGAAAATCGATCACTTGCTCCAAGGGTAGGGGGAACTGATCGTTCGCTTCCAAAGCTTTTTCCAGCATATCTATTCGCCTGCGATTGAGCGGCTCAATGCGGTTTCGAACCATCTCCTGATAAAGGGACTCCTTGTTGCCAAAGTGATAATTTATAGCAGCCACGTTGACGTCCGCGCGGTTGGTAATCTCCCTCACCGAAGCTCCACCATAGCCGCTCTCAGCAAATTCTACCTCGGCCGCTTCGATTATTTTCCGCTTTGTCTCGTTCATTCCCCTATAGAACAATCGTTTAAAACGACCGTTTAATTTATCGCAAGTCATTTCCTTAGAAGCTCTTTGAAAACATTCCTGCGCCAACTTGCTCTCGCTCTTCCAATCCTCACAAAATGCGTCCAACTTTTCAATTGAACTGGTATACCGCGTCAAATCCGCACAGGTTACAGTAGTTTGAGCATTGTTCTCGAATTCTTCGATCAATCGGATCATTAGTCCGTTAAGCCTCAGACACTCACCAACTACGAAAGTATCAGATCTCCTTGTCAAAGCCCTCGAAAATGAGGGTGTCGAGTACATCTTTGGAATTCCGGGAGAGGAAAACCTGGATTTCTTGAACTCCCTCAAGGAATCAACGCAAATAAAGTTGATTCTAACCCGCCATGAACGGGCAGCCGGTTTCATGGCCGCTACCTACGGCCGCTTGACCGGTAAAACCGGGGTCTGCCTGTCTACCCTTGGCCCTGGAGCCACTAACTTTGTAACGGCGGCGGCTTACGCTCAACTCGGCGCCATGCCCATGTTGATGATCAGCGGGCAAAAGCCTGTTAAGTCCAGAAAGCAGGGCCAATTTCAGATTGTCGACGTCGTCGGTCTCACGAGGCCATTGACCAAATTGTCGAGCCAGATCGTTAACGGAAACACCATCCTCAGTCTGGTTCGGGAAGCCTTCCGAGTCAGCCGGGAAGAGAGACCAGGAGCCGTCTACCTGGAGTTGCCCGAAGACATCGCGGCGGAAGACGCTTCCCAAGACCTCTTCGATAGCAGTTCGGTTCGCATACCTCATGCTGACACCGAAAGCCTCGTCCAAGCGGTAAGTCTTCTTACAGAAGCAAAACGACCTTTGCTACTGATTGGAGCCGGCGCCAATCGGAAACGAACCCAGGAAGCTCTGGAAAAATTCATCAACGAAACGGGTATCTACTTTTTCGGCACGCAGATGGGAATGGGCGTCGTCGACGAGCGTCATGACCGTTTTCTCGGTACTGCAGCCTTGTCCGACAAAGACTATGTTCACTGCGCCATCGAGCGTTCGGATTTGATTATCAACGTAGGGCACGACGTCGTGGAGAAGCCTCCTTTTTTCATGGAAAAAGGAGGGAAGAAGGTTATCCACGTGAATTTCATAACTGCCCAGGTGGACAATGTATATTTCCCGCAAGTAGAGGTTATCGGGGATATCGCGACCACTATCAATCGACTTTCAGAGTCAATCGGCAAAGACCTTGCCTGGGACAACGACTACTTTTCTCGAGTGAAAGTCGATGTGGAGAAGTATCTGACAAACAAGGATGATGACTCTCGATTCCCTATTGTTCCTCAAAGACTTGTCGCGGATGTACGTCGGGCTATGCCGTCCGATGGAATCGTCTGTCTGGATAATGGGATCTACAAAGTGTGGTTCGCTCGCAACTACAAAGCCCATCAGCCCAACACGCTCTTGCTGGACAATGCCCTGGCCACGATGGGGGCGGGTCTTCCTTCAGCTATGGGGGCTAAGATGGTATTCCCGGATCGCAAAGTTATGGCCGTATGCGGCGACGGAGGATTCATGATAAATTCTCAAGAGCTCGAAACGGCCGTTCGTCTGGGCCTTAACCTCGTTGTCCTGATTCTTCGCGACAACGCCTACGGAATGGTCAAGTGGAAGCAAACAGGAATGGGATTTGAAACCTTCGGATTGGACTACGGGAATCCGGACTTCGTTGGATACGCTCAATCGTATGGCGCCCGAGGAGTGAGAGTGGAAAGTGTCGAAAGCTTTCTCCCAACTTTGGAAGAAGCTCTCAACAACAAGGGGGTTACCGTGATTGAACTACCTGTCGACTATAGCGAAAACGAAAAAACGCTCATTGAAGAGCTAGAGCAAAAGACCTGTTTGCTTTAGATTAAATAAGGCCGCTAATATCTCAAAGCTATGATTCTAGAGGTACAATCTCCCTACGATCTGACTAAGGTCGGTGAACTGGAAACCACGCCTAACTCAGAGGTCGACTCCATTCTGGCCACCGCTAAGCAGGCAGCTCAAAACCCTTTAAACAAAGAAGACCGCATTCGAGTTCTGGATAACACGATCGAGCTGATAAAACCGCGCGTTGACGAACTAGCCCTGACGATTGCTCAAGAGGGCGGGAAGCCCTTGACCGACGCTATCGTAGAAGTCAACCGAGGTATCGAAGGCATTCGCAATGCGATCGAAACCTTGAATACAATGGCGGGCAAAGAGATCCCCATGGGATTGAATCCTGCATCCTCCAACCGTCTGGCTTTCACCACCCGCGAACCGATCGGCGTTGTGGTGGCTATCAGCGCTTTCAATCATCCTTTCAATCTGATCGTCCACCAAGTTATACCCGCAGTCGCCACAGGTTGCCCCGTAATCGTCAAGCCTGCTCAAACTACGCCGTTGTCCTGTAGAAAACTAGTGGACGCGTTATACGAAGCGGGACTTCCCAAGCAGCTTTGCCAAATGGCGCTTCTGGACAACGAAGGAGCTGAAGTCCTCGCAACAGACTCTCGAGTGGACTTCTTTTCCTTTATCGGTTCATCAAGAGTCGGGTGGTATCTGCGCTCTAAACTCGCCCCAGGAACTCGCTGCGCCCTAGAGCATGGCGGGGCCGCTCCCGTGATCGCATCGGGAGACGCAAGTGTCGATTCCATCATCCCTCCATTAGTCAAAGGCGGCTACTACCATGCAGGACAAGTATGCGTATCCGTCCAGCGGATATTCGTAGAAAATTCGATCAAGTCGGAATTCGCGGAAGCGCTGAAACGGGCGACGCAATCATTGAAAGTCGGGGATCCATCTTTGCCGGAAACTGAAGTGGGCCCCTTGATTCTGCCTCGCGAGAACGACCGCATCGCCAACTGGGTAGACGAAGCCGTTGAACAGGGAGCCGAAGCTCTTTGCGGTGGGGCAAAACAGTCCGACACCTGTTACCAACCAACAGTGCTCCTAGAACCAGACGCTCAAACATCTGTTTCCAAGAATGAAATTTTCGGGCCTGTGACATGCATCTATGGCTACGATGCGATGGAAGAAGCGATTGAACAGGCGAACGGTTTGCCCTATTCATTCCAAGCGTCCGTGTTCGCTCAGGATATTGATAAAGCTCTTTACGCCACGCGACGTTTATCCGCGGCGGCCGTCATGATCAATGACCACACTGCATTCCGAGTCGATTGGATGCCCTTTGCCGGGCACAGGACTTCCGGATTAGGGACAGGCGGCATCCCGTTCACAATGGAGGATATGACGCAGGAAAAGCTGATCGTTCTCAAATCGGATTCTCTCTGAGAAAATTGACGGGGATCCGCAAGGCTTGAAGGGTGTTTAAAAAGGAGACACCGTAATCGAAGAGTACTGTTAGCGATTACAGCTGACCGCATCAAAACGTAGTTCTCAGTAGCTCAGTGCTTTAGCCTGAGTAACCAATCGAACAAAACTCAGGCTAAAGCACTGAGTTACTGATTTCATTCGTCCAGAATCGGTCGCAAGGTATCGAATAAATTTTCCGCGATTACACGATGGCCTGCTTCATTCGGGTGGATGCCATCATTGAGATTGTATTTCCTTTCCCCGCCTACGCCTTCCAGCAAAAACGGGATAAGATCCGCATCAATTGTTTCCGCAACTTCTGGATACAGATTTCTGAACGCTTCTGTGTAGCGCTCTCCCAAATTCGGCGGCATTTGCATCCCGGCAATAACGACTCGAATATCCGGATACTTCGCTCGAGCCCGCTTTGCTGTCTCAATCAAGTTCGCTCGCGTGTTCTCAAGATCGATTCCGCGAAGCCCGTCATTCCCGCCCAAAGCCAGTACAAAGACGTCGACTGGTTGGCGTAAGGCCCAACTAACTCGCCTGAGACCCCCAGCAGTCGTTTCTCCGCTCACGCCCGAAGGCAACACCTTCCAAGGTAGCCCTTTATCCTTCAAGAGTGATTGCAGCACCATTGGATACGAAGCTTCATAATCCACCCCGTAACCGGCCGTAAGGCTGTCTCCAAAAAACATGATCGTCTTGCTGGAGTTCTTTACGTCCTCGGAAAACGCCGTTGGAGCAATAAGAACAAACAGTACGAGTAGCGGCCTTAATAAGGGCATATTCTAGAGAACACGGGTTTCTCCTGTTGGTTTCAAGCGTCGATAAGATTTTGCTGAAACCTTCGCTCGCAGGAAGCCGTCCTCGACTCTAGAATTGCCCAAGCGCAATGCGAACTTGCCAGGGGACCCAATTTAAAGGAAACGAGTCTCTTAACAATGATGAATGACGAAACGGTCCTCAGTTTGGACAAGGTAAGCAAGACGTTCAGCAGCGGCGAACGCTCTCTGGAAGTCCTCAAGCAGAATAGCTTAGAAGCTCGAGGCGGCGAGTCTATCGCTATCGTTGGGCCTTCGGGAAGCGGCAAAACGACTTTGCTAGGGATCTGCGCCGGGCTCGATACACCCACAAAAGGCGAGATCAAATTGAATGGAGTATCGCTGGGCGATTTGAACGAAGATCAAAGGTCCGAGATTCGGAATCAATACGTTGGCTTCGTCTTCCAGAATTTCCAACTGCTACCCACCTTAACCGCCTTGGAAAATGTCATGGTTCCGCTCGAATTGAGAGGCGAGGGCGATGTTGAAGCGGAAGCGAAAGACTTGCTGGAAAAAGTCGGACTGGGCGAGCGAGTCGACCACTATCCCGTTCAGTTGTCTGGCGGCGAGCAGCAGCGGGTTGCTATAGCTCGAGCGTTCATTAATCGTCCGAAGATTCTTTTCGCCGATGAGCCTACTGGTAATTTGGATTCGGATACGAGTCACTCCATCGTCGACCTGTTATTCGAATTGAACCGCAATTCTGGAACAACACTCGTGCTAGTGACCCACGATAGGGAGCTGGCTGGCAAGACAGACCGCATACTGCGGATCGACAACGGCAAGGTGCTGGAGGAAGCGTGAGTTCCGATAGGACGACATCAAAAAGGCGAAAGCCTACGTTCGGCTGGATTTTGGCGATGGCCTGGCGCGATACGCGACGCACCAGGGCCAAACTAGCATTGTTCGGGTTTTCAGTGATTTTCGGTGTGGCGGCTCTGGTCGCCGTCAACTCGCTGCGAGCCAATCTCGAAAAGGAAGTCGATCGACAATCTCGAGCCTTGCTCGGGGCCGATTTGGAATTCCGTAGCTCGGATCCCTTCGACGAAGAAAGCGAAGCCTTTATCGACTCGCTCGAGGCTTTGGATGAAGCCTCGGACATTCTTCTCTCGACAATGGCTTACTTCACCAAATCCGATCAAACGCGGCTCGTCTCCCTTCGAGCCTTGGAAGGCGGGTTCCCTTGGTACGGAGAATTGGAAACCCGACCTCCGAGCCTAAATCTAGACCCGAAGCAAGGACGCGTCGCTATAGTCGAAGAGTCCCTAAAAATCCAATACGATCTGGAAATCGGAGATACGATACGTATTGGTAAAACTGAATTCCGCGTCATTGGAGAAGTGTTGCGCCTTCCAGGCGAATCCTCCTTTCGTAATTCATTCTCTCCGCGCATTCTTATTCCCTACGCCTTCTTGGGGGAAACCGATCTCATGGGCTTCGGCAGCCGCACGACCTTTCGACGACGACTGGTCTTCGAATCTGGCGTCGATACCGAGCTAGAGACCACCCTCAAGGCGAATGAGCGCCAGTTGAGACAAAATGGTATTCGATACGACACGGCCGAGGAAGAAAAGGAAGACATCGGAAACATGCTCAACGAGATGACGAGTTATTTGAGCCTTGTCGGTTTTGTCGCTCTGCTTTTGGGCGGCGTCGGGATCGCAGGAGCCGTGCAAGTCTACTTGAAAGAGAAATCTGCCTCCATGGCCATCCTCCGTTGCTTGGGCTGCTCAGGCTTGCGAGCGATGATGGTATTCTGCGTCCAAATCATCGCTGTCGGATTTGCCGGATGCCTCGTCGGAACGGTCCTTGGAGTAGCGACCCAGGCGATTCTCCCTCAAATCGTAAAAGCGTTCCTTCCGTTTGATCTCCCCTTTGAAATCGTTTGGCCCAGCTTACTGGAAGCGTTCCTATTCGCTTGGGCTCTCACTCTATTGTTTGCTCTTTTGCCGCTGCTCCCCACCCGAAACCTCTCACCCATGCGGGCTATTCGTTCCTCAAGCGGGCTCGATGAAAACCGGCGTGATTGGCTGGTTTGGCTAGCAGCAACAGCCATAGGTGGCCTCACGCTTTGGTTCTCGATTTTGCAAACCGATGATCTCATGGAAGCCGCAGGTGTATTTGGAGGCATTCTCATCGCAATCATCACTCTGGCGGGCATCGGAATCGGACTGCGCAAATCCTTGAAATCCGTCACCCCAAGATCACTGCCATTCGTATGGAAACAAGGGATCAGCAATTTGTATCGCCCCAACAATCGCACGGTATCGCTCATCGTCATGATCGGCATGGGAGCCTTTCTCATCTACACGCTATACCTCTGCGAAACCAGTATCCTGAAACGGGGCGAAATCAATGATCAGGATGACAAACCCAATACCGTGTTTTTCGATGTCCAATCGGATCAAGTGGATAC
>NZNM01000132.1 GCA_002694885.1 Opitutaceae bacterium
GCTCGGCAGGCGGCCATCACCCAGGAAATTCTGGAAATCGCGGCCGCTACCTCGAGTAATAGCTAATTAAACGAAAAATTAAGAACGAAGATTTAAGAAGTAACTCTACCTGAATTCTCAAATAATCATCAGAAATCCGCTTCTCCATTTTTAATCCTACTTCTTAATTCCTAAATCTTACTTCCTACTTTCACAAAATGAGCAATACCGGAAAAATCCTACAAGTCATTGGACCCGTTGTTGATGTCCAATTCGCCGAAGATGCGTTACCCGCAATCTACCAGGCTCTAACAATCGATTTTACTGTTGGTGGCCAGGAAGAGAAATTGACTCTTGAAGTTCAACAGCACCTGGGGGAAGGTGTCGCCCGAACAGTGGCTATGTCCTCAACAGAAGGCCTGAAACGCGATATGGATGTTGTGGATACAGGGTCACCGATATCTGTTCCGGTTGGCGAGGGCGTTCTGGGACGAATTTTCAATGTTACTGGTGACACCGTTGATGGGCGAGGATCAGTCGAACACGAGAAGAAGTATCCGATTCACCGTCCGGCCCCTCCGCTGACCGAGCAAGACACGAAGGCGAACATCCTGGAAACGGGTATCAAGGTCATCGATCTCATATGCCCGTTCATCAAAGGTGGTAAGGTCGGAGCCTTTGGTGGAGCAGGCGTTGGCAAGACTGTTGTGATCATGGAACTGATCAATAACATCGCCAAGACTCACGGTGGTTATTCGCTTTTTGCTGGAGTAGGGGAGCGATCTCGCGAAGGCAACGACTTGTATCACGAGATGTCAGACTCGGGTGTTATTGATCAGGAGAATATTGCAAATTCGAAAGTTGCCTTGGTGTATGGGCAAATGAACGAGCCACCAGGAGCTCGTATGCGAGTGGCTCTTTCCGCCTTGTCTATGGCAGAATATTTCCGTGACGAGAAGAACCAGGACGTACTGCTTTTTGTGGATAACATCTTCCGTTTCTCGCAAGCGGGCTCGGAAGTATCCGCTCTGCTTGGACGATCTCCATCAGCGGTAGGTTATCAACCAACTCTCGCTTCCGAGATGGGTACACTTCAAGAACGCATCACGTCTACGAAGAAAGGTTCCGTCACTTCATTCCAAGCGGTGTATGTACCAGCAGATGACTTAACGGACCCTGCTCCTGCAAATACGTTTGCCCATTTGGATTCGACAATTGTATTGGAGCGGGCAATCGCTGACTTGGGTATCTATCCGGCTGTCGATCCGCTTGCCTCTGTATCAAAGGCGCTTGAGCCCGATGTTGTTGGACAAGAGCACTATGAAGTGGCCCGTGGTGTTCAAAGCGTACTTCAGCGCTACAATGATTTGCAGGATATCATTGCTATTCTTGGTCTCGATGAGCTTTCGCCTGAGGACAAGCAGACCGTATACCGGGCCCGTAAAATCCAAAAGTTCCTCTCTCAGCCATTTAACGTAGCCGAAGTTTTCACAGGCTTCCCTGGTAAGATCGTTCCGGTAGTCGACACCATTAAAGGATTTAAGATGATCCTAGATGGAGAGTTGGACCATGTAGCTGAAAACGACTTCTACATGAAGGGTTCCATCGACGAAGTCCTGGAAGCGTCAGGAAGCTGAAGCTTCCAATTAGGAAGTAAGAGTTAAGAATTAAAAAGTGGAAAGCTCGTGGCAAAAGAGAAATTGGACTTGCGGGATCGGACATTTGAATTCGCTCGGAGGATTGTTCGAATGTACGTCGCGCCTCCTAAATCGACTTTGGCTCAAGTTGTCGGGAAGCAGGTCCTCAGAAGTGGAACATCGGTGGGGGCAAACTATCGAGAAGCCTTCCGAGCTCGTTCGAGGGCAGAATTCGCAGCCATAATGGGCGATTGCCTAAAAGAGGTTGAATAAACTGATTATTGTATAGATTTGATAATTGCTGAAGGGATAGTGCCGGAATCGAAAATGACTCAACTCAAGCAAGAAACTTCTGAACTAATCGCCATATTTGTTTCAGCGATCAAAAGTACCAGGTCTAATACTTAATCATGATCTTATAGTCCTGATACTTCGTAACTTTTAACTCTTAAATCTTACTTTATTTTGTGAATCTCGAAATCGTCATACCTGAAGAAAGAGTCTACGAAGATACGATCGACTCGATCGTCATACCGACTAGCTCTGGCGAAATTGATATTCTGCCGGGCCATATCCCTTTGGTTACGGAAGTCGAGCCAGGTGAAATTATCGTTTCCAAGTCGGGAGAACGCCAATCCCTTGCCATCAGCAAAGGCTTCGCCCAATGCGTGGGTGAAAAGATATCGATCCTTGCTGAAGACGCGATCCATATTGACGAAATCGACGAATCTGCCGTCGAAGACGCCCAGCGACGGGCTGAAGAATCTTTGGCAACCATGGAAAAGATGTCTGACGAAGAAATCGCTATGCTGGAGAAGCAAATAGCGTACGCCAGAGCTCAGATTATAGTGAAGCGAAAGCAAAAATAGCAGCATAGCTGCCAAAATCTCTGAAAGTAGTCCAAACACAGGGAAGGAAGTTCTAGTCAAAAAGCTGACCAGGATTTGTTTTCGGATAGAAACCGACCCAATACCGAATGAACTCTTCTATTAGAAAAAGACTGAGAGCCGGAGAAACGCTCATCGGCAGTTGGATTAATTCGGGAAGCCCGGTAATAGCGGAGCTCATGGCGACTACAGGTTTTGATTTCCTGTGTATCGATGCGGAACATTCGGCGGTCGATCTACCACAGGTTCAACAGATGTTTCAGGCCATGCACTCTGGCAATCCCAGCTGTGCCAATGTTGTCCGCCTACACGGAGTTGATTACTCTCTAGTAAAGCGTTATCTGGATGCGGGTGCGGATGGAGTAATCGCTCCGCTCGTTATGAGTCGAGCGGATGCGGAGTTATTGATCGAAGCGACTAAGTATCCTCCCATGGGCAACCGAGGTGTCGGGTTTTGTCGGGCGAATCAATATGGTTTGAATGTAAAACCGAGTGTCGATTCGGCCAACGAAAACGTTTTCGTAGCGGTTCAAATTGAGCATGTAGATGCCGTGGGATGCATAGACGATATTTTGGATGTCGAAGGCATCGATGCCGTGTTTATTGGGCCTTACGATCTGTCCGCATCCATGGGATTGACTGCTCAGTTCGATCATCCCGATTACATTGAGGTTAGAACGCATGTGCTAAATGCCTGTAGAGCAAAAGGCATTGCCGCTGGCATTCACGTGGTCCCACCGGATGTAGATCTATTTATAGAGCAAAACCGGGAAGGTTATCAACTTATGGCTTACAGCTTGGACATAACGATGGTCTTGGAAAGTTGTAAGAATGCGTTATCACAAATACGTTCCACGATCTAGGGCTCCTATAGAACTGCCTCTCTAACCGATAGTCATGTCATATTTCTACAAGACTGTAGCACTTCTGCCAATGAAGGCGCATAGCGCCAGGGTGAGAGGAAAGAATTTCAGGAATTTCGCAGGCAAGCCCTTGTTTCGTTGGATACTCGATACCTTGCTTTCGGTGGAAGAAATTGAAAAAATTATCATCAATACTGACGCCCGACAGATACTCAAAGAAAACGGTGTAATGGATTCGGATCGGGTTTTGATAAGGGATCGAAAGCCGGAGATCTGTGGCGATCATGTGAGCATGAACCTTGTGATCGATGATGACCTTGCTGCAATCGACTCTAGGACTTTTGTAATGACTCACACGACAAATCCGCTCTTGACTGCAGTGACTATTCGAGAAGCGATTGAGGCTTATCAATTGGGAATTAGAGAGAAGGGAAAAGACAGCTTGTTTACCGTGAACGAATACCAGACTCGGTTTTATCGTGAAGATGGATCTGCAGTGAATCATGATCCGAACGATCTGCTCCCGACTCAAGAATTGGAGCCCTGGTATGAAGAGAATTCTAATCTTTACATCTTTACTAAAGAGTCGTTCAAAAAAACCAACGCTCGAATAGGTGCGAACCCCATACTATTTCCCACACCTACCTTGGAGTCAGCTGATATTGATAATGCTACCCAGTGGCGGATTGCGGAGATCATTGCTCTGGCGGAAATGCTCGTGCAGACTGCTAACCCGCCTTCGTAGTAGTCAGAATGAGCTTTCTCGAATCCATGCGAACCATATTTGGAATGTGTGGTTCGTTGTACCAAAAGCGCCAAAACCAGAAAAGATTCCATGTGCGCAAGAATCATGGAGTTAAGGATCATTGGCACGTCTTCACGGGCAATGGGCCCCGCCTTAATCAAAATCCCCTGGAGAGGTGGGAGATAGGATACATATTAGGAATCAATGGACGCTTCCTCTTGTATGATGATATTTCCTGGCGGTCCAAATATTACTGCACTTTTAACCACCTTGTAGCGTCCCGCATTTCATCGCAGATCGATATCCAATTCCTGCAGTGCCCGGATACATCCGCCATCATGCATGAACGGTACACCGATCTGCAGGATCGTGAGGACATTAATTGGACCCGAGAAAAATCGCGGGATTACTCCTTGGAGGCGGATGACTATTTTGCCACTAGGTCGATGGATCCCTTGAGAATTTCTAAAACCGTGATTATCAATTGCTTCGCGATTGAGGTATTCATAGGCACAAATTTGAGGTATTCATAGGCACAAATCCTATCTATCTCATCCATAGTTGAATGCTCGTATTATTCTTGTATGTTATATTAGTGAAATGCCCGTTTGATAATAGATTTAACTCGAGGAAGAAGTTCTAATTTTAATGTATTCGAAATTTGGATGACCTACTTAGAGGGACAGAAATTATTTTGGAAAGAATTGTTTGGGCAAGCAGATTTGTCTAAACGGATTTTTCTTCATAACTTCTTGGATGTGCACCGACAGCACCGACTTGGATTACTATGGGTGATTGTCAATCCCTGTATCCCTTTAATAGTCTATAACTCGATGCAATTCCTAGGGATCTTCAAAGACACAAGCGCAGATATCCCCAGATCCGTTCACCTTACGCTAGGTTTGTTGATTTACTACGCGTTTTCAGACGCTTTAAATTCATTTGCGGTATGCCTTCCTCAGAATGGACAGTACATTCTGAGGGGTGGTGTTTCAAAATTATCGGTGTATACGGGAACTTTTTATGAAGTTCTATCGAACTTCGTTATCATGTTTGTCGCCTTTATCGTTCTCTCTTATTTCGTAGGCTACCAAGTCGGTTTGACGGTATTTTATATACCCCTAGTCGGATTAATAGCAATCAGTTTGGGAACATTGTTGGGCGTAATATTAAGCATTTTTTACGTTTACTATCGAGACCTTGGAAACATACTTCGAATGTTTACTTTTTATCTGTTATTCGGATCTGGAGTATTCGGTGAAATCGAAGAGACCGGAACCTTTTTCGATATTCTACGCGCGAGCCCCTTGTACAAATTGATATATCAGGGGCGATCAATGCTATTTGAGAGTCAATTCATCATCGATAGTTCCACGCTATATCTATTTGGAGGATCTGTAGGTCTGTTAATCTTATTTATGGGTTTTTTCATGAGAGGGGAAAAACGTTTAAATGCATTCATCTAAGAATAGCCTGGACTGTCTATTAACCGTTCGAAACTTATCAAAACGGTTCAACTTGAATCCAGAAAAAGTCAGAAGTACGAGTTTGATTGACGTGCTTCGGCATATGTTTTTGCCCAATCCTGAATTTGAGCGAGGATCTGAAGAAAACGAGTTTTGGGCTGTCAAAGATGTTTCCTTTACTTTGAAGAAAGGGGAGTCGCTTGGCGTTATGGGTATGAACGGGGCAGGCAAAAGTACACTGCTCAAAATGCTCCTTGGCCGACTCGATCAAGATGAGGGAGAAATAGAGATCGCAGGGAAAATCGGGGGGCTTATTGAATTGAGTGCAGGCATGCACCCCGAGTTGAGCGGTCGAGAGAATATTTACAACAAAGCCCGATTGATGGGCGTACCCAGAAATGAAATACTGGAGCGAATAGATGAGATTATTGAGTTCGCCGATATCGGCGAGTTTGTCGATTCGCCGGTCAAAACTTACAGCAGCGGTATGCACATCCGGCTGGGCTTTTCTGTTACGGTCTTCTTCCAGACAGATTTTGTTCTATGCGATGAGGTCCTTGCCGTGGGTGATTTCGATTTTCGTCAGAAATGCCTTAACAAGATCAATCAGCTTAGGAGGGATCGTGGCTTTGTTCTGGTTTCACACAGTGCGAAAGACATCTCGGTCTTTTGTGATAAGGTCATGGTTCTCCACAAGGGCAGCAGTATATTTTTCGGAGAACCGGAAAAGGGTATTGAAATCTTCTACAAGTTGGATCGCCACATGGAGGTAAATGAGGCGATGGCTATTTCAAGATCACTACAGGGTGAAACAGAACATGCTGCCGTCGAATACCATAGCAGCCCTCTCAAGCAGGAAGATGATGCAGAAAGAAGTGAAGACCTGAGCCTGGAAGTTAAGAATGAGCTTTTTTGGCCCGAGTATCACAATAAGGATTTGGTAGGCAAATTTGAGATGACCTGGAATCTGCAAAAAAGGGAAGGCAAGTTCATTTATGTTCCAGGATCTAAATTTGTAATGACGATTCGATACGTCTTGAAACAAAATATAGATAACGGGCGTATCGGGATTCCCTTCTTTGATGAGCATGGGCAAATGATATTCGGTCCGGATACCAGGCGGGTGGAAGAACGGTTTCTCCTGAACAACAAGGGCATGAAAGAGATTAGCTTTGATTTACCTAACTTGCCTGTTAACGAAGGCCGATATTGGGTGACCGTATCGATATGCGATGATCCAGCCCAAATATTTCGCAAGCACCTGACTTTTTTCGATGTACCCAATGAAACGGGCCAATTTGGAATGATCGAGGTTCCAGACGTGAATTGGTCTATTGGCTGAGTAGCACCTTCAACTGTCACCTGTGGTGCTTATAAGGATAGCCGGAATAGGAGGTTATAGGGCCTGCCTGCAACTGTTTTTCGCAGCCTCTATACGGATCTTTCCGCCAGGCAGGGAATATATGAGTGCGTAAAGCTATTGAACTTAATCCCCTGTTCCTCGCCGGCGTCTATCATATTGCTTAGATTATCACAATGGTGGTCATAATAATCCGCATAATTACAATGATCGAAAAATCCGGGATGGAAATTTCGAGCCTCCTGCATAAGGTCTGAAAATTGGGAAGCTTTGTCATGCTTCCAAAAGTAGTTTTCATCCGGCTTCCTTCCATCACAGCCAAGGATATACAGATCGTTGCTGAGAGTAGCTCCAAGAGGAATCATCAAAATAGTCAGGATATTATCGGAACCTCGTACCAGAAGCTGCTGCTTTAAATCGAACCGGTAATCCGTATTTGGATCTTGATGAACACCAATGCTTGAAGCGTTGAGGAAAGGATATTGGGACGCGAAATTGGGATAAAAGAAAAAGGGCAAGAGGAAAGTCAGGTCATAGTCCAAAATCGCGGTGACCAGGCTTCGGCGAAAGGATGATGCGTATTTTGACGCACCAAAGTGAAACACCGGATCAGCGGCCACTACGAAGTGCGGCTTAATGTGATCCATGAGCTTCTTGTTGCTAATAAGGCTATTGCAGACGATCCGGTAACCGTCAGAAAAGTCATGCTTAATGGCGTCACTTAAAGAGGGGCCTGTGCAAAACAAATAGGACTTTTCGTAACTGGGAAGGCTCTTAATCTTGGCTTGTAGCTTCCAAGGCATTTCTTCAGTCATGGATTTCCTTAAGGACCAGGAAAGCTCATGGAGCAGAACGCCATAGCTAAAGGCTTCCCGTCTCGATTTGTTATTCTTGTCCAGGTTGAAGATTCGAATGTCCTCCAGGTCAGAGATCTGATTTTCTGTTGCTTCAAAGCTCTTCCAAATTCCAATCGTCCTGGACTGTGACATCAGGGCCTGCGTTTTTTGCGAGCCGGGCTCTAAAGAGACTACACTGATGTTGTTTTCCATTCCCGATAAGAGGGACCTCTGTTCGAGCCTGATTTTTTCTTCGAGTGATGTGCTGATCAGCAATCGGCAGGAAATCTCGCTGGCTGAAGGTATATACCATGCGAGTCGATGAATTTGATCTCTCAGGTCCTCCATAGATTCAAACACTGGAAACAGCGTCAAATCGATATTTTTGCCTTGGGGAAGTACCTGTTTGATCTTCGAGGTTTCCGTTAGCTTTTCCCAATCGGGCAGATGTTTGCTCAAGCCCTTCTCCGCCTCATCCCGATCCAGGTAGTGTCCGCTTAAGAGCTGCAGGATGGCCCGATTCGAGAAATTATATTTTTTCCAGAGCTCATTTTGCATCGTTTCCAGCTCATTCAAGCGAGCCTCATCGAGATCCTCCTTGGAGAAATTGTCCAGAAAGGATGAAGCACCTAGGATCTTTGCTTCCGCATAAGCCGTAATCCATCTGGGGTGTGCGAAACTGAAAAATTTAAGAGAGGCTTTGAGTGAATCAAGAATCTGGATCTCACGTTGTGCCACCGATTTTGCATCCTGGTGTAATATTGCGCAGGACAGATCCTCGTCTAGGAAATGAAAACTGGCACCGGAAAATACGAGTTGCATCCAAAACTCATAATCCATGCATGACTGGTTTTCTTCGTTGAGAATTCCAGAGTCCGTCAGAATTTCTTTTCGGAAAAATACGGATGGCTGAATGATCCCAACCGATCCGGCCAAAGTATATTTTAGCTTCGACGGCTCTGATTGAATCCAGGCTTCTTTTTTCTCTTCGCCCGGAAGTTGTATATAAGCACCCCTGCCGTAAACGACGTCGATCTCTGGCCGTTCAGCAAATACCTTCGCGACTACGGTCAAGCTTTCATTGCTTGCATAGAAGTCGTCGGCATTTAACCAGGCCACCATGTCACCACTGGCGATCCGGAATCCTTTGTTGATGGCCTCAGATTGCCCAGAGTCAGGTTCGGAAATCCAGAACAAGGGTTTAACCGGATCGAAACTTTTTAAAATCGAAACTGAGTTATCTGTGGAACCTCCATCAATGACCACGTGTTCGATGGCATCGTAGTTCTGGGAATCGACGGATTCCAAATTATTCAGAAGAAATGAACCCTGGTTATAATTAGGCGTAATAATGGTAAATTTGAGCATCTTAATAGTCTATTCTGTGAGATGCTTTATGTAGCGGGATACAAAGGAGCGTTGTGGCTCTGAAGATCGTGATTCGAAGAAACGTTTTAAGGCATCCTTTTGTGACTTCCGTATGTCATTCCACTGTTCCATCGGAAGGCTGATGTTTCTCATTACTGTCCATTTAGTACCGTCTGCGATGGCTTCGGGGTCGGTTAGGTTTAGGAGGTCAAAGCGGACGAGCTCGAGGAGATTTTCCGCTGCTTTGATATTACCATCGAATATTGCAGATATGCAAGCGAGAAAGGCTTTTTTGGAACGGGTCATCGTCTGGCAAGCGGACCCTAGCCCATAGCTGAAATCTTCCAGTGCTTCAGGGACACGGTCATCTCTACCCCATGCCCTCTCGGATACTCTCATGCGATCACAAAAGTCTTCATAGATATGCTTATGGCTGAAGCTGTTGCCGTGCTGCCGATATTCCACGAAAGAATCTGGCGAAGACTTGATATAATAACCCAAGCGAGTCATTCGAAGCCACAAATCCCAATCCTCTCCAAATTTAAATGCCTTGTCGAATCCACCCAGTTGTTTAAGAATCTGTGTGCGAGAAAATATACAACTGGTGATAAACTTGTTTTCTACAAGATCTGTAAAGTTGATGATCGCCCCCTTGGTTCCGTTGAGGCCCATCGGTGAGCCGGTGGGATCGACAAGACGAACCAGTGAATAAGCGGCACAGGCAAACGGGTCCGAATTTAGTATCTCTCTTCTGTCTTCCAAAGAATTGGGAGACATCATGTCATCGGAGTCGAGAAAGGCCAAGTATTCGGTAGTGGCCATTTCAATGCCGATATTCCTTTGTGCTGACGGGCCCAGTTGTTTCCCGTTTTGCAATAACTTAATCTTGGAGTATCGTCGCGAAAAATCTCGCACAATTTCAGCTGTACGATCCGTGCTGCCGTCGTCTAAGACTAAGAGCGTCCAGTCAGAAATATTTTGTTGAATAATAGATTCTACGCTTTCCGCGATATAAGCCTCTGCATTGTATGCGGGCATCACGATAGTAATTTCGTCTTTTCTCAACTCCGTCCCGGAGAGTTTTTTATTATTTCTGTTCCTAAAAAAGTTAAACACTTCGAATATGTAATTAGTAGACTCCCATGTCTGTTGAGTGAACTCGTTAGAATCCTTTAAAAAGTTTTAATTCCTCCTCGCGGTTTCTTAGTTCTCCGATGTATGTTTTTAATTCGAAGACTAGCCGGCCCTTCTCCTCTTCAAGCACCCGAATTTTAGTGCTCTTGGATTCCAGGTTTTGTTTTAGCTCCGCTACCAGTTGCGCTTGGCTGGCTTTGAAGGACTCATATTCCTGGCTTAGGTTTTGCAACTCTTTAGAGGTGTTGCCGAGATCGCTCTTGAGCCTTTCACCTTCCTGCTGTTGCTGTCCACATGTGTGTTCCAGGTTTCGAATTCTATCTGCGTAATTTGCAATGTCTTCAGTGAGTGATTTGATTTGGATTTCTAGATCCTTTTTGTTGTTTTCTAGGGCTTTATTCTTCTGATCACTCTCCTCTTTTAAGCGCTCTGTTTCTGCGAGTTGCTTCTCTAAATCGTGAATCTTTAAATGGTTTTTATCGAGCCGCCTGGACTGGCTTCTGATCTGTTGCTTCAGACCCGTTCGCGTTGTCCTGAGCTCCTTGATCTCACCTTCTTGTTTCTGGATGATGGCCTGAGATTTTCCTAATTCCTCGTTATGCTTCAGTATCGTGTCTTGGGACTGTGATAGTTTCTTTGCTTGTCTAGAAATAGTCGATTGAGAAAGCTCTATTTCTGCCTGTTGTTTCGAAATGGTGGCGGATGATGTCTCAAGTTCTTTCTCTTGTTCCCATAGTTTTGAGGAAAAACGCTCTAAGCCCTTGTCCACCTGATCGAGCGAATCGCAAAGAGCATCGTTTTTGATAAGCAAGTTTGAGTAGTTACTCTGTTCTTGCTCAATGGACGATTTAAGGTGCTCATTCTGCTCCTCCAGCTGTTCGATCAAGCGACCCTTTTCCTTCAGAACATTAGCAAAAGTCAGCAACATGGGAGCCATCTGCAATGCTGTATTATTGCTGGTACCAAATTTGGGGACTTCCGGAAGGAGTTGGGTTTCCAGTATATCAGCGATGTTTTTATTGAGGGTCTCGTTGTTCTCTTGGACGATCTTGTCCAGATCGTTGCTCAACAACATACGCAGGTGGCTTGTACGTTGCCGGAAGAGATTCAAAAAGTCTCCTGTTTCCGATAGGAAATGCTTGGAGATAGGAGATTCAAAAAATCCACTGTTGCTTTGATTCAACACCAGCAGTTTTGAATGCGAAAGGATTGGGCAAAAGTTTTTAACTAAGTCCAGATTGGTCAGGATTCCTTCGGTGACCTGTGGCCAATCCACATCTAGAAAGTTGTCAATGGCCAGGTGCCCCTCCGGGTGGACAAAATCTATGTAGTTTTCAATGTCCTTTTGAATACCGAGTAGGCTGTGATCTCCATCGATGAAGAGAAGACCGACTGGGCGCTCGGATGCTGCTAGGATAGGAGGCTGATTCTGACTCAAATCTTTTACGATTCGGATGTCTTCTTTGGGAATGGAAAAGGAGGCAAAATTCTCGTGAACCAGTTTCTCGGTGATCTTCAGATTTAAAACGATATCAAAGTCACTGCCACTGCCGGTTTTTTTATCTTTATAATAACCATCCAGGGGGTCAATAGTTACTATTCGAATAGAGGCGTTTTCTCTTTTTAAAGCATGCCAAATAAGGATTGAGCTCCCGCCGAAAAGGGTTCCAATTTCAACAATCTGACAATCTTTACCTTTAAAACGACGCCCCACGTCTCTTGCCAAGATGTATAATAGAATATACTCCTCGATGGGACCGGCGAGCCGGCCTTGGACTCTCGTCTCAATCTCAATAAAGGTCTTTTTCGCTTCATTCAAGTCTTTGACTCTTACCCAAGTAAGGCCCGCATTTTGCAGGATTTTGAGTAGTTGAGAGCGAGTTTGACTAGATACTTTTCTATTATGGACAGGGGACAACATGGTTAGCCAAGATTGTATACCTCCTCAATAATAGAAAGGCGATCTTTGGGGGCGTCTTGTTTGAGAAATAAACAGTCATTCTGGGAGTCAAAGGTTCCATGTGCTGGAAATTTGTGTGCGAGGTGAAAACCACGTTCATCTAGATAGGATACTACCTCATCGAAGAGTGAGATGCCCTCGTAGAGAGGAATACGGAACAATTCCAGGACCAAGCCTATACAGTCCTTTTCCAGGAATTTTTCTGAACCTTTGAGTATTTGATGTTCGGCCCCCTGGGCGTCGATTTTAAGGAAGTCGAATTTCACTTTGGGTTTAAGTGTGGACAAAACGTTATCCAGGTAATCACATTCAATTTTCTCAACCCCTATCATCTCGCCTCTATCGACCCAGGTCTCTGCGAAGCGTTTCGATCCTACCTCCTTCAATTCATCCCAGTTCTCCCGCACATATTTGAAGTTTTGCAAGAAGAGAGAGGAGCCGGTGCTGTTGAAGCCTTTGTAGATATAGAAGTTTTTAGTGCATTTTTCCTCCCACAATGCGGTGTCAATGCTGGTCACCTTTTCATCCGGTGTATCCGATTCCCTGGGTTCGAACTTAAGAACGGTATCTATGTGTCCGGGAAATTTGTCCCATGGATTGGGTAAATTTCCTGCCGAACCAACATCGATGAAATTGATTTTCCCTACCTCGGCTACGTGCGGTTTCCTGAAATAATCAAGCATGATATCCAATCGTTTTAGAGTTTCCTAAGCCAAATACTTCCTTTTGTTCCTTTATCGGTGAACAATTTAATTCCGAGTAAAGTTCGGTTTTGATATGACGGTTCGCAAGGAGGATTTTTAAGGTTTTGACTGACATGCGGCAAGATGTAAACTCCATCTCCAGGTTTCTATGGAACTTTGGAAGATATTCTGTGAGCTTTTTGATGGATCGGGCATAGTATTATGAACTGCTTTTCTGGCTCTAGCATCTTACGGCATGGCGGGAGGTTTTAATCCTTAAGGCCCTAGTATAGCAGAGTCTATAAATTAGGTCTTTGCCATCTTCGATTTGCAGGTTAATTTCAATTAGTAGGAACCAAAGGGTGACGATTTGTTGAGCCAATGGAGTAATAATTTGAGCTTGCAGTCACAAGACTCGATACATTCGAGACCATACTCTTAGCGATTGTAAACGATCTAGCACCAGGCGTAGATCCTGCGATCTGATCTATTTGCCTGAGGAGTTTTTTGCTGACAGCATTTTCCCATTTGGAATGTGGCTACTTTTTCACGTGAATCACTGCAAGTCGATTACTTAAAATACGTTTGCGTCGTGAATTTTCTTGGGCTCTAATGGCATGTCAAGATTGGCCTAACCATAGTTTTACGAAATTGGTCGAGATTACGAGAACTGTGCCGCTTGAATCGTTAGTTTGGGCACTTAGAAAGGACCCATATAATGAAAGGCAAAAGATACACGACAGAACAGAAGATCCGCATCCTGCGGGAGGCTGAGAGAAGCGATAAAACGATTTTGGATGTCCAATGCGAGCAGCAGATAAGCGAGCAAACATTCCACCGTTGGAAGAAGGAGTTCGGCATTATGGAGGTCGACCAGGCCAAGCAGCTCAAGGAGCTTCAGAAGGAGAACGCTAGGCTCAAGCGAATGCTCGTCGACGAGATGCTGGGCAAAGAGCATTTGAAGGAGGCTCTGGAAAAAACAGTGAGCCCGGGACACAAGCGTCAGATCGCCGAAAAGCTTGTATCCGGGGGCCGTTGTACCGCTCGGGCGGCTTGCCGCCACTTCGGGCTGCATCGCAGCACGTTCGCCTATCGGGCGAAACAGCCCGACGCCTGGCTGTCGAAGCTCAAGGCGGCGGTTCGTCGAGCCTCCAATCTATATCCGGAAATGGGATACCCGAAGATAGCCCGCTTGCTTAAGCGGGAGGGCTGGTCGGTGGGCACCCGGATGGTCTAACGGCTGCGTCGCGAACTCGGTTTGGCCGTTGCTGCGAAGAAGCCCAGACGCCGGCACCGAGGTCCCAGTACGGGCATGCCGACCAAGGCGACGCATCGCAACCACGTCTGGAGCTGGGACTTCGTTCACGACACGACGATACACGGCGGAACGCTTCGCATGCTCAACGTACTGGACGAGCACACTCTGTAATGCCTATGCATCCACGTGGATCGCCGGATCGACGCTCGCAAGGTCAGGCGGATCATATCGGCGTTGATCGAGCGACATGGAGCGTCCGATCACGTCCGCAGCGACAACGCTGATTGCTATAATTATATTGACCCAATCAAGAGAGAATAATTTCATACTCGGAAAATTCCTCGAAACTCTATATATCTTACAGGCTTTATCTCTCAGGGAGAGCCAATATCGAAAGCTAAAAAGTATCTGACTCTCAATATGACATATTCAAACGAAAACGACTTTATTTGTGCATGCTCTAACGACGGCTTTATCATAGAAAACTTTATTTGCGATTGGTATCGTCAATTTTCGGATTCCCAAAAGACCGGCGATTGCATAGACGGCGGTGCTTATCAAGGGTTTCATACAATGAGGATGTGCAAATACTTTAAAGAAAAAGTATATTCAATTGAAGCCAACCACACTAGCTTCAGAGAATTGGTAAACCGAATCGTACAATGGCCAAAAGACTTAAAAGCAACTCCAATCCCTTTAAACGTCGCTTTGACTGGTCCAAACAATGAAAAGGAAGTGTCCTTTTATGCCAGTAAACGACACCCAGGTAGATCCTCGTTGAATCCCAAAATTTGGGAAAGTTTAAATCCTGGAGAAGTAGACTACGCTGAAGTCCAAGAAATTGGCACCCTTACTTTAGATAAGCTTGTAAAAAAATATAAAATTGATGATATTTCATTAATCAAATTGGATCTTGAAGGGACAGAAGTCGACGCCCTTTTAGGCGGCATAAGCACGTTAAAACGAATTCGCCCACCTATTGTGATGGAGTTTGGTTTAAGAAAACATAATGAGACCGTTTTCGGCCAAAAGCTCGAAGATTTTTTTGATGTACTTGATGATACATCCTATACTGCTTATCTACCTTGGGCAGTTCAAGTCACTCGAGGCAGCGAAATCCCATTCTGGTATCTATTTGTCTGTCCAAACGAAAACACAAATTACAAGAAATATTTGGAAAATAATTGGAATAACCTTTAGTCACCTCGGCTCAATTAATCCAAACTACTCATTATTTAAATAATTAGAGGATCTATCTTATATTATTCGGGCTAACTGCCCCAAACTTCCATTCTTTTGGCTAGGCCGGAGAAAACGTCGTGCGTATTGGAATGCGACAGTGCTTTGGATGGCATTGTGAGTGTTGAGAATTGAGAACTTGCGATTCATATGAAGGCTCTATGGCAACGCAACGGGTACTACAGCGATAGGCCGACAAATAGGAAATACGTACGGGAAATCTGGTTCATTTTCGTTGATATAGTTCCTGTCAAGCTGCCATTTAGCTATTCCTTTTGAAAAGAGGAAGCCCGCGAGATCATAGAGCCTACGGGATGTTTGTTTCTATTACAAGTATATGACTATCATTTTTATGTGTCTAGCCGCTTTTATTTCGTCGTTCTGTATTTTGACCTGCTGCTATTAATTTGGCATCCCCTCGCAATTATATTCCGTAACATCCAAAGCTCCTGACTCGTTGAGATCGCTTAGCGATGATAGAAATGTTGGCCCTTATACTCTAGGTCTCCAATGTTCATGTAATCGAACTCTATCAGGAACAGCAAATATAACTCTGCGAAGCCGAGTGCCTGCGCTGACTCTGCAATAATAAGGGCTTCCTGAAAACTCGCGAAATTTTTTCCCTTTAACTCTCTCGTTGTTCGCCTTCATGGGCAGGAGAGCGACTAAATCATATTTGGTTGCCATATCTGGGGTCATTTTTTTGGTAATGCGGTGCGTATTTCGTTTAAGCCATCGATACACGTAGTCAGAACCATTGTTATATCTAGGCAGTATGCAAGTAGATGGAAGCCGTCTGATATTCGATCAATCACTTGCTTGGCGTCTGGCTGGACGACGTTGATGCCAGGAGTCACACCATTGCGCTGGCAAGACGCGAGAATCTCGTTCCGAGCGGCGATAAAGTCGGGATGCTCGAAGTCTCCAGTTATCCCCATAGACGCGGTTATATCGTATGGTCCGATAAAGGCTGCGTCGATCCCCTCGACAGCCAAAATATCGTCTATGTTGGCTACTGCTTCGATATCTTCGATTCGCACGGCCACCAGGATCTCTTCATTGGCTGACTTGTAGTGCGCTTCCACACCCATGCCGTACTTGTTAGCTCGGCAGAAGCGGACGCCTCTTTTACCCAGAGGCGGATACTAGGAAGCTCGAACCAACAGCTGTGCTTCTTCTGCGTTCAGAATCAAAGGAGCGATAATGCCGGTTGCCCCGCATCAAGGTAGCGTTTCGTAAAAGCGTAGTCGACGCCATGTAGCCGAACAAATGCTTCGGTATTTGGGTTTCCAGACCGAATCGCTTGGAAAATCGGCTGTGCGTCAGTGAGATCTACAGCAGAATGCTCTGCATCTACTGTGACGAAATCAAACCCGGTGTTGGCCATTAGTTCGCCGATGATCGGAGATCCGGAATTTAGCCAGCTCCCCACAACGGGTATTCCAGACTTGAGCTTCGCTCGAACAGACTGATGTTTTTCCATTTGGCAGCTGGCTAGTTTCTAGCGGGGAGCACTGCAAGTTTAATGGTCGATCTTTCTCTACTTTGTGAATCTTCTTGAGATTCAAAAGTCGAGACAAACTAATCTAACGAAAGTTTTACGATATTATGGGCAGCGATTTTATGAAAGTCTGGCAGCTAGGTTCAGATGACTATCCAAAACTGGATAGGGAAAGCGTTATCGTGGTTGGCAATGGACCGTCACTGAACCAGCATGACTTGGATGAATTGGCGGGGATTCCTTCTTTCGCAGCTAATGCCATTTACTTGATTTTCGAGAGAACCAATTGGCGCCCGGGTTACTATTCATGTGTCGATACCGTAGTGCTTCCAGATAGAAAAGAGGAAATATCGCATTGGATTGACCGATTACCCGATACGTTGTTCTTCTTCCCGAAAGAAATATATACTCATGATTGTACAGGAACTCCTGTTTGTGTTGAAACCTTTATAAAGCCTAGACCAAACGTCCGATTCTTCAAAACTCAATCGCTGAATCTCAATGGTCCGCAAGAAAATGTCTTTAGCCTTTCTAAAGATCATTTTATTGTGGAACCAATGACTGTGACTATCACGCTGATGCAATTGGCTGTCAAATTTGGAGCAAAACGTATTTTTTTGATTGGCTGCGATACGGATTATAAGATTCCCGAAACGGCGAAAGTGCTGGATAAGGATGACAACCGTGTCGACAAGCGTATTGTCTTGGATGAAGACAATGACCCTAACCATTTTGATCCGAGATACTTCGGAATGGGCAAATTATGGCATACGCCTAATACTACCTTGATGCTAGAGCATTACGAAAAGGCTTACGAAATATGTAAAGCTAACGGTATCGAGGTTTACAATGCCGGTTTCGGTGGCATGCTAGAAGTTTTTCCGCGCGTGTCTTTCGCGCATGCCGTTGAGGTATGTAGAGGGTGAAAATAAAGGAATATTCAATTTCCCCAATGAATGTTTCGATAATCGTACCGTCGTACAATCAAGGCCCATATATCCGCGAATGCATAGAGAGCCTCATTCGGCAACCCATAAAAATAGAAATTTTTGTATTCGATTCGGATTCGTCGGACGGTACTGCCGAAATATTAAAAGATTATGTTGGTGAGATCGACTTTTTTATCGAGAAAGATCTCGGGCAACCTCATGCTATAAACAAGGGCCTAAAAAAAGCTAGAGGTGATATACTAGGCTATCTTAATAGCGATGATAAGCTAGTGCCAGATTCGATTGGCAAGGTCTTGGACTTTTGGACAGAATATCCTGATACGGATTTATTGTATGGAAAATCCTATTACATTGACGAGCATAGTCGCGTTATTGGAGATTACCGCACGAGAAACTGGGATCAAGCGGCGTTTAAAGGAGAATGTTTTCTATGCCAGCCATCCTGTTTTTGGAGCCGGAGAATATTCAATAGAATTGGGTTTTTTGACGAGCGTCTAGATTGCTCGTTGGATTACGATTATTGGCTTAGGATTGCGAAGTCTGGCGGCGTGATTAAATATTTAGACGAATATTTGTCATGTTCGAGGGACTACCCGGAAACAAAAACTCGAAGTCGAAGAGGAGAGATTTTTCGCGAAATATTCGAGCTCTCGCTCAGGCGTCTAGGGTACATAGACCGTTCTTGGATAGAACAATGGTTCGACTATCTCAATCACGAGAAAAAGTCGTCGATCGCCCGTGCGTTTCTTTCCGACAGCAGTGCCAAAATACGACTAGGGAAATGGGGCGAATACTTTTCTCATGCGATTTCTAAGGACACTTGCCTGGTTGAACCAATGTTTGATAGAGTGTTGTGAGGCTCCTTTAGATTGATGAACGTCTTAATCGATCTGCATTGGATGAAAATTGGACGCTCCGGGGGCATGGAGCAATTGGCTTGCGAGTTGGTGACCTCTATCAGCTGGTTGTGGGATCGGGGCAAAATTACGGTATACTGTCCGGGAGAGTCTTGTGAGGAGCTAAAGGGTAGTAGCCGAGCAGCAAAGATCGACTTTATCGATAGCAACGTCTATGAACTCGTGCCCTCAAGGGAGCCCTTTGCTCGGGGGAGCTTAGGCGATTCGAAGGAAGAGTTTTTCAGCCCTTTGGGGGTAGTCCTGGTTGGATCGACCAAGACGAAAGCGAGAATTATCAAAGTCGATCTGGTTCATTCGATTGGCGGTTATGTCTCTCCTGAGTTTTATGGATATCGAAATATCGTCACCATCTTGGATCTGCAGCATCGTCACTTTCCTGAGTTTTTTGATGAAATCGAAGTAGAGGCGCGGGAAGCTAATCATGAACTAGCGATCGAGCTGGCCGAGAAAGTCATCTGTATCTCAGACTCGGTTCGGCGGGATGTTCAGCAAAGCTATAATGTCTCGGGAAGTAAGCTAGAAACGATATGGCCGATTCCCAGCAGTCACTTTTGGATAGATCTGCCAGAGGGTGTAAACGCCAAGATCCGAGCAAAATTCAAACTTGATGATAACTACCTCTTTTATCCTGCTCATTCCTGGCCGCACAAGAATCATGAGACATTAGTCGATGCCTTTGCATCGCTGTGTAAGCGGTTTCCTAACTTAAAACTTATACTAACGGGTGGAAATTTCGCCTCAGATCATCCGGCTCGGAAGAAGATAGAGAAGCATGGCCTGCAAGAATCGGTGATGCATTTGGGCTATTGCTCTTCGTTAGAAATCAGGTGTTTGATGGAGGGTGCGAAGGCCCTGGTTTATCCATCGAGGTTCGAGGGATTTGGTCTACCGGTTGCGGAAGCGATTATTTTGGGAACGCCTGTGGTTTGCTCCGATATCGAGACTCTCAAAGAGGTTGGAGGCGATGCGATATCCACCTTTGATCCGGAGGATAGCAGTGACATCGTTAGGGCTGTGGAAAAGGTATTGATGGATCCGCGATCTCGCGATTCTCGCTCCGCCAAGGCTCAAAAGCGAAAATCGCTGTTCGCCGCTGGCCCTATCGCCTTGAAAACCTTCAATCTCTATCGCGAGTTCTGTGGTCAGAAGCCTATCGAAGAGGCTCGCGCTATTCCCTTACCAACGTATCGGCGCGAGCGAGCTAGGCATTGGGGCCGCCAAGCCCTCAAGCGCGTGGATAGCTGCCAGTTTCTCAAGAGCTGGATAGCTTTAGCCAAGACTTTTTGGAGTAGTCCCGTCCACGGCTTTGCTGTGTGGAGGCAATTGCGATACCGCCGCCAGAGAATGAAGGAGCCGTTCAGCGGAAGATATGGCGATGGTTGGATCGAACCGGATTTTCGAAAATGGCTTATGGTGCCAGACGGGACCCAGTCTCTGACCTTGAGAATCGAATACCCACCGCGTGAAACCTGCCGCAACATGCGGATGTGGTTATCGCTCAATGAGGGCGAACCCATTCTCGACACTTATTCTGGTCATGTGGGAGCGACGATCACGATCCCGGTCCCTGCAGAATCCCCCAAGTTATCGCTCCTTAAGATCAAGAGCCAGCATTACTTCGTGCCCCAGAACCTCGGGCAGGGTGACGACTCCAGAAAGTTATCAGCCAAGCTCCTGGATATTCGCTGGGATTGAAGTCTAGACGCTCGCCGAGTCCTGCTCGTGACGAAGCATGCGCTCGATGATCGGCGTATTTCTTTGAGGCTCCTTGGGATTTTCTGGGTTTAGCTTATCCTTGTATTTTTGGAAGGACCTATCCGATTACATTCTTCCATGATTCGGGCATTGATTTAGCGATTTCGATCTCGCAAAATTCTTCGGGTGTCGAAGGGGGCCGGTTCTGCACCCACCTAGCCATCTCCCTGATACCTGCTTTAAGGGACACTGGTACCGGGCAATCAAACACTTCGCGTATCTTATCGTGTTTAGCATAGGCGTCCACCACTTCGTTGCGAGCCTCCAGATGTCGGACGTCAGTTGGCTTGCCCATCGCTGCTGAAACTTCGTGGGCGAGCTCGAGTACAGAATGGGGTGTATCCGCCCCTATGTTAAAAGTCTCTTGATAGGCTTTGGAATTTCTAGGCGACCGGGCAATCAGGGGCGCCACATCATCTATGTAGGAGAATGCTCGCGTCTGTTTCCCATCGCCGAAAATAGTCATCGGCTCGCCTTTCAGTAGCTGGTTCATGAATATGCCAATCACATTGCGATACTTGTCTGCGATGTTCTGACGCGGGCCGTATACATTATGGGGCCGAAATATGATATAATTCAATCCGAACATTTGGTGCGCCGCTCTCAAGTCCAACTCGAATGCGTACTTCGATATCCCGTACGGATCCTCGGGGAGAGGGGTCATGGACTCGTCCATCGGCAGCTGATTGGCACCGTATACCGCGATTGAAGAAGTGAATACAAAGCACTTCACTTCGTGGTTTACTGCCTGATTCAGCAAATTGACCGAGGCTAGTAGATTGGTTCGGTAATTGTAAGCTCGGATGAAATGCGATAGCCCCTCCGCTGCGTATGCCCCCAGGTGATAAACGTAATCAAATTTTTGGCGGTTCCAAAGCGACTCTACGAACGAATTGCTCTTTAGGTCGCCTTCGACAAACTCGCATCCCGCAGGAACATTGTCGAGGGATCCTCCGCTCAGATTGTCGGTTGCAACAACGTCGATTCCAAGTTTGAGGCAATGTTCCGCGACGTGGGATCCGATGAATCCGGCTGCTCCGGTTACGAGGGCAGTCTCGCTCATAATTCTTTGGATTGTTCGTGTTGAATCATCTTCGAAATGGTTTCTTCGAGAGTTGTTCTCGGTTTCCAGCCAAGTTGATGCGATGCTTTCGAGTAGTCACCGCAGGTGCCTTTGATGTCTCCAGGGCGGTAAAACTGCTCGTCGATCCTGACGACTACCTTGCCGTTACTTGGGTCGCGGGCGATTTCGTCCAATCCCTCGCCGCTCCACTCTAGTTCAATCCCGGCGTGCTTGAAAGCCAGATTGACGAAATCCTTGACCGAGTGGAGTTGGCCTGTCGCGAAAACGAAATCGTCGGGCAGCTCCAAGGCCATGACGTCGAGAACGCCTTCCATGTAGTCCCCAGCATAGCCCCAGTCTCGCTCTGCATAGATATTGCCCAGAGAAAGAGTTTCGTCCCGTCCCGCGGATATGCGAGCGACGGATTGTATGATTTTTTTAGTCACGAATTGTTCTCCCCGAAACTCGCTCTCGTGATTGAAGAGGATCGCGGTCGCGGCCCAAAGCCCGTAGTGTTTTCGGTAGGCATTGATCAGCTGAAATCCGAAATCCTTGGTTAGGCCGTAGGGGCTCTGGGGGTGACGGGGGGCGCTTTCGGATTGTTTGCCGTCGGTGAGATCGCCGAACATTTCTGAACTCCCGGTAAAAAGGAGTTTCGTTTTTGGGGAACGGTCCCGAATCGAGGTGGCGATGTTGGTCAAACCCAGCACGTTGGTATCGATAGTCTCCCGTGGATGCCCGATGCTCCGGGCGACGGAGCTCTGGGCAGCCAAATGAAATACCTCGTCGAACAGTTCGCGTTGGATCAGTTCATCGACGAACCATTTTTCGGTAACGTCCCCGCGATGGATGCCAATCCTTGCGAGTTCAGCTTCTCCGAGAAATTTTAGGGACCCTATCTCGTCCTCAGAGCCCCCGCGTAGCAGGCCGTGTACGGTATCTCCTCTTTCCAGCAGCAACTTCGCCAGGAAATAGCCGTCCTGGCCGCCAACCCCTGTTATCAATATTTTCTTGCTCAAAGACTGGCAGCTATAGCTATCGAATGAGCTTCGCGGCAACGGTTTTCTTCGTTAGAAGTCGTTCTCGAGGCTGGCATGCCAAGCCGTAGTCTCGCAGGAGTTGGAACGGAGGGTCCGCCTTCGCCGTTTCTGGACTTCCTCCTTCGCCTTTTAGGCTACGGCGTGACGGGCCCGGCGTGACAGCCTTCGACTCTTCTCCGGCTCAGCGGGATGCGAGCGAAGGCTGGTGCGGGTAGACGGAATCGAACCGACGCAACCAGCTTGGAAGGCTGGGGTTCTACCACTAAACTATACCCGCGTTAATGGAGGGGTCTAAGATCAAAGGCTCGAGGCCTAGGTCAAGTCCTTTTCTGTCCAGACTCTGGATCGCGAAAAGAGAATAAGGGCTAATGGATCGTTAGTCTGCTCGGCGCTTCGCTAGATCTTGGGCAAATCGAATATCAGGTCTAGTCGCCAAAAGCTGTTCAAAAACCGACTAAAAGGGACCGTTTTGTAGGTAGTTGTGAAACGTCTACGTAACAATTCGGAGAAAGATGTGCCAGCGGCACTGATAGACACGGCTCGAATTTAGTGTATGATTGTTGTCGAGTTTTGGAAACGACCGGATTCGTCTCTTCGGAGACAGCTAGGGTAACAGCAGGCTATAATCCGGAAACGACCTTGGCTCACATACAAGAGTTGGATTCCTGGGCCGGCGATCTCAGATCGTCGGCTCTTCTTGTATCTGGACGCCGCGAAGTTGGCGCGAATCAGTTTCTTATACCACTTACAAAAAGTATTGGGGAAATAGCGAAGCAAGGATCGAGCTTGGGCCAGTCGGCTCGATTGATAACCGTCCCCGAAGGGAATCCTCCTCAAAGAAGAGTTCGCGGCGTTAGCGAAGCGCGATAAACGCCCCATTTCGTTTTCCCGTTGCTATGAATCGGCTTTCCTGAAACATCGGCGGATATGGGTGAGAACATTGAATTCAACCTGCCAAAAAATTTCCGGGAGTTCCGGACTCGGGCATCATCGATCCTCTGGATTTTGATAGGCATTCTGGTGGCCGCAGCTGCATTCACCAGTATTTATACAGTAGAGGCTCAGTCCCAGGGTGTGGTGCTTCGTTTCGGCAAATACGTGAAAACAGTTGATCCTGGGATTCAGGTGAAACTGCCTTTTGGCATTGATCAGGTATCGATCGTCCAGGTCAGGCGTCAATTGCAGCAAGAGTTTGGTTTCGCGACGCGGGGCGGAACGAATCCAACTCAGTTCAATCCCTCTCAAACGGAACGCAGTTTCGAGCGCAGCATGGTGACGGGGGACTTGAACGCCGCCACGGTCGAATGGATTGTTCAATTCCGCATTCAGGATCCTAGGCTATTCCTCTTCAAGGTCAGGGAGCCATCATTGACCTTGCGTGACATTTCAGAGTCGGTAATGCGATCCGTTGTCGGCGATCGAACGGTGGACGAGGTGATTACCGTTGGGCGTCAGGAAATTGAAAGCGAAGCGACCATCCAAATGCAAACGCTGGTCAATAAATACGAGCTCGGGCTCAGCATCGATCAAGTGCAGCTTAAGGATGTCAACCCTCCCCAACCGGTTCAGCCTTCCTTCAACGAGGTCAATCAGGCTCAACAAGAACGGGAGAAGATGATTAACGTCGCCAACGGGGAGTACAACAAGGTGGTGCCTCGAGCCCGAGGTGAGGCTGAACAGCGTATTCAGTCCGCGGAAGGCTATGCTCTCAAGCGCGTCAACGAGGCGGAAGGCGATGTGGCTCGATTCAACGCCATTCTTGAGGAATATATCAAGGCCCCGGAAGTGACCAAGCGGCGGCTATATCTAGAGGCCATGCAGGAAGTGATTCCGCGATTGGGCCGAAAGATTATCATCGATGAGGAAGCCCAGCAAATTCTGCCGCTCCTGCAACTAAACCAAGATACGCCAACCCGCTAAACGAACGATGAAAAAAATAGCAGGCTCATTCGCAGTTCTTCTAATTCTTGCCGGGATTGTCGTCCTTTTCGCGTCGGCTTACACGGTTCACGAAACCAAACAGGCGATTATTACCCAATTCGGCAAACCCGTGGGCGATCCAATCACCAGGTCGGGGCTCCATTTCCGTACGCCATTCGTGCAGACTGTTCACATGATCGAGAAGCGTTTTCTCGAATGGGATGGCCGTCCCACCGAGATGCCGACCAAGGACAAGACCTATATTGAGGTCGATACCTTTGGGCGCTGGCGGATTAGCGATGCCAAGCAGTATTTCGAAAGGCTGCGCGACGAACGCAGTGCCGAGTCGCGCTTGGATAACATTCTGGGAAGCGAAACTCGAAACGCCATCGCCAAACATGAGTTGATCGAAGTAATCCGCACGACTAAAGATCGCCAACCGGCCCAGGATGCTACGCTCGTGGATACGCCTGGCAATATTGGCATTCTCTATCCGATCACGCTGGGGCGGGCCGCTATCGAGCAGGAAATATTCGAAAATGCGGCGTCCAAGCTAACGGACTTCGGTATCGAGTTGCTGGATATTCGATTCAAGCGGATCAATTACAACAACAGCGTACGGCAACGCATCTACGAACGCATGATCAGCGAGCGCCAGCAAATCGCAGAGCGTTTTCGTTCCGAAGGAGCGGGTGAAGCGGCGAAGATAACGGGTAAAAAGGAGCGGGATCTTCAAGAAATCGAATCGGAAGCCTACAAGACGGTGGAGACGATGCGCGGTCAGGCGGATGCCAAGGCCACTCAGATTTACGCGGACGCGTTTAATCAGAGCGATAGATCCGTCGAGTTCTACGAATTCACCAAGTCCTTGGAGTCCTACGAGCGCATGCTGAATGAGGACGCGACGCTAATCCTGTCAACGGATAGCGAGCTCTTCAAATTCCTTAAGGATATTGAACCAGGGGAGTAGGGCTCGTCTTTATTTCTGGAAGCCAATGCATGGCATTTTTCCCTTAAGAGTTGTATGGAGCGGTCCCGCTAAGCGTGGACCCCGATAAACGCATGCAGCTCGTCCTGAAATCGCGGGCAAAACCCGCTCCTGCATCAGACTTTCCGTTCTAGGTTCAACAGGATACGCCAAGAGGGATCGAGACTACAGATGTTGTTACCCTTGTTGGCAAACCAAGGCAATTGAACGTTACCAACAATAAAGATTCATGTTTAACGTCCTGAAAGCACTGCTGGCGATCGCCGTCGTTTCTGGCGTTGGCTATCAATTGGCTCGAATTGGGGACCGGCTATACAACGGTATCCCGCATACTTTGAAGGTACGGGCAATTGAATCGGTCAGCCAAACTCAAACGGAAAGCCAGGCGGAAACTGAAGGCGAGCCGCTACTGCGCGATGGGGTGATGGAACCGCTGGTGGAAACGTTCCTGGAAGCAGGTTTGGTGGAAGGCGAGTTTTCCTTGGAACGAAAACTGGCCACTCTCGACTTTTCTCAGCTGGAGGATTTTTACATCGAAGCGCTTTCCTTCGATCTCCAGAGCGCCAAAGCCTATGAAGCGGCTGGTCTAGCCTTGCAGAAAATCGCCACGGAGGATCCTGCCAAAGCGTTGGAACTTCTCTTCGCCCTTTCACCTGCTGAGAAGGAGCGTCTGTCCACGGAGCTCGCGATTGGCTGGGCTCGCGCGGATCCGCACTCGACTTGGGATTGGATCGATTCCGCGTGGATGGACTCCAGCGGAGCGTACATCGATCGGCAGTTGCAGAACGGTTTATTCCGCGAAACGTTAGACGTTGTGCTCGAGGAGCATGAAGACTATAAAATGGCGGCCGGTATGCTCGCCAGCGTTGTCGAACCGGACCTGAAACTTGAGCTAGCGGATTTGATCGCATTCCACGTTGTATCCAAGAATCCTGCCGAGGCCCTAGAACGCATGCGCTTTCAAAGCGACGATTTGCTAGATTCGGCTATCATGGATGCCGTTATTGAGGAGTGGGCCCAACGGGATTCAATTGGAGCGATGGAGTGGACATTGGCAAACCAGCGACAAGTTACCAGCGCAGGAGCCAAGGAAATCGCCAAGGATCTCTTGCTAAACGGCGTTCGCGATGGCCTGATCGACTTTCACGCGAATTTGCAAAGCCAATACAAAAGGGATGCGGTGGCTTCGGAAGGGGCCCGTCTACTGGCCAGAAGGGAACCGATTGAATCGATTTCCTGGCTTGCCGCCATCGAGTCTACCGGGGATCGCTACCAAGCTTATTACGACTCGCTATATGAGATCGGGCATGACGATTTCGAGAGCTCAGTGGAGTTCGCGGAGCTCGCCAACAGCGCCGCCGATCTAGATCGGGAAACCGCTTTCTTTGAAGCCCTGCAAAGTTGGACGCTTGTCGATCCGGAAAGGGTAAAAACGTATCTAGATTCTAGCGACGATTTCGTAGACAGTCAACGCTTCGCTCAGCTTCGGAGCGGGCTGGAGTAGCACAGGCTTCCAGCCTGTGTTTTTGGTAGCGTGGTAGACGGCTGTAGGAGCGGCCCACACCATGCGGGGCCGCTCCTACGTTCGACCAGCACTTTATTTTGAGCCTACTCGCGTCGCGGCACAAACCCTTGCCCACGGTTGGTATTACCTTTTTCCCATACCCGCCTGAGCCTGGGTAAGGGCCATTGTGATGAACGAGATTTGGTGGATTTGAGCGAAGGAGGATTTATACGTATTTCCCTCAGTTATTCTCCCATTTTTTACTTAACATTGACTAGTGGATCGGCATCATTTCGAGCATGTATGAATTGGAAGGCACAGTTAAGCTGATAGACGACACGCAAACGTTTGGCAGCGGGTTTAAGAAGCGGGAATTCGTGGTCACGTCCGACGAGAAGTTCCCACAGGACGTTAAATTCGAATGCACGAAGGAAAAAATCGAATTGCTGGACAAAGTAAGAACGGGCGATCGTGTCAAAGTGAGCTTCAATATTCGAGGCAACGAATACAAGGGCCGCTACTACGTGAATCTCCAAGCATGGCGGATTGAGCACGGAGGTGGCGAAGTGGATAGCAATCTGGCCGATGTCACCGATTCATCCTCGGGCGAGGGGAATCTAGACGACTTGGAAGAGTCGCCTTTCTAGAGAGAGGTTTATAGGTAGCTTCCAGAGCTTGAATGGTAGGGCTGATTGTCCTCAAGTAGCCGCCTTAATTCGTCCACCCAAACGGCTGCTTAGGGACAAGCAGCCCTACCATTGTCGACAGCCATTCAGCGCCGTCATACTACAGCCCCTCGGGGCGAATCCATCGATTACCGTCAAACGGAATCGCGAGATCGGGAATCTTGGTGCAGCCGTACGCCCAAGCGGGCAGGATAACCCCGTCAGCTCTCAATACGGGTACAGCCATCCGTTGATAGACGCTATTCGAACCTATCGAAAAACCTTCCCAGGAGTCGGGCCTGTCGAATACGCCGCGTTCCCAGGGGATTTCGATTAGCTCGCCTTCGATACTAGGTTGGCTCGTGAACCGAAAGGCGCCTGCAGCCAGCTTAGCGCAAGCCTTCTCCCAGTCGGATTCCCATTTGTGGCTGGCTGTAGCTATGTGATTTCCTGGCTCGATTAGCAGAATGGGATAGCCCTCTTTCAGGATGTAAAGGCGACCCGGGGCCTTCGCTGCGCTAGTTGACAGTCTCTTAGGTCCATGGAGACCGCTTTCTATCTCTTCAGTTCGCAATGTGCCGTAAGCGAAAAGGTATTGAGATCGGGAGACTGACATCAAATTTGAGATAGCGCCTCTCTGGGCAAAGAAAAGTCTCTAAACAAGAGTGAAGCTACCTATTCGCGTTTTCTCTCCCACTGCTATAAATCTATGAAACTGCCTGAGCATCAGGAATTCGGGCTCAATGGTCTCGCTAGAAACAGGGTAACTTACATTGGAATAGGGGCGTTCCCATGCAATTTATGAAACCGGGCAGTTGTCAGTCTGCGAAAGAAACAGTAACTTCCTATCTATTTGTCCCGTCCACTTAGGTCGACCGATTTTCCGATGATCCGCCTTGTTCGAACCCACCGTATCGCCGCCTTGGCAGGATATTTGTATCTGGCTGGGCCGCGACTGCTGAACGCCGAGGATCACATTTCCACCAAGTGGCAGGACTACAGTGAAGATGACGGGCGTATTCGAGTTATCTCCAAGTATCTGGGGTTCGAAAAACAGGTAAGTAGCGAGCTTACGCTCAAGGGGCACGGCGTCTATGACTCCATCTCTGGGGCAACCCCAACGGGTGTACCAGCGGAAGATGGAGTGAATGTGCCGCTCTCCAACCTAACGGATGTTAGAGAGGCTGGAGTTGTCGACCTGGATTGGGAGCACGGCATTCACACATCCAGCTTTCAGTTCTCCTACAGTTCGGAGGACGATTTTCTCTCCCGCGGCTACGCCTTTTCTCAGACAACGGAAATCAACCAGCGGAATACCGGGATCAATTACGGGATTGGCTACATCGATGACCTAGTTCGTCCTAACTTCCTTGATGAAAGCCAACGCAAAGAGAGCTACGACTATTTCGTGGGTATTAGCCAAGTGTTGGATCCCAACACGGTAGTGGCCCTGAATTTTACTTACAGCGACTACAAAGGCTTTCTAAGCGACCCCTACAAAATCATTCAACGGGAAACCGAAATTCTACCAGGCCTCTCCTTGCCGCTGACTTTCCCGGAGAATCGACCTGATAGCCGGGATCGACGTATTTGGTTTTTCAATGTTAAGCGTTATTTTGATGGGATTGGGGCTAGTTTGGATTTCGATTACCGATATTTTAGTGATACCTGGGGCGTTGAAAGTAATACCTTCGATTTCGAGTGGTACCAAAAGCTTGGAGAGAACCTAATCCTGAGACCCAAGTACCGTTACTATTCGCAAAATGCGGCAGACTTTTACACGCTCGACCTAACAGGGACGCCTATAGATCCACGCGAATCGACTCCTGGCCTGGTACCGCATTACTCCGCGGACTACCGTCTTGGGAAATTCGATACGCATACTTACGGATTAAAGATCATCTATAATTTCGGGGAAAAATTCAGTGTCGATGCCGCTTTCGAGCGTTATGAAATGGAAGGGAAGGACGATACGCCGCAGTCGGCTTTCGCGGATGCGGATGTATTGACGATAGGAGCTACGGTATGGTTCTAGAAGAAAAGCCAGCTCCAATGAAAATCCGCGCCAATGTTGCGTTTGATTCGCAGCGAGGGTTGTACGATCTGACTTTTAAAGCATTGGGTACGGATTGCCGCATTCAATACACGGCGACATCAAACGATCAAGCGGCCCGATTCGCCAAAGAGGCGGTCAAGTGGGTTGCCGATTTCGAAACCAAGTATTCCCGCTTCAGAAGCGATAGCCTGATCAGCGTGATCAATAGAAACGCTGGAGGCGCTTGGACGGAGATCGATGCTGAAGTGGAATCCATTTTTGCGATTTGCGACGATCTGCATTTCATGACCCAAGGGGTCTTGGATCCGACCATGCTTCCGCTGATTCGCCTTTGGGACTACCGGGACAATCACGATATTCTACCCGACGAGAAGTCCGTTTCCGAAACCCGCGGACTAATTGGCTGGAGCAAAGTCGAGCGCAAACTCGGCGCCGTGCGGCTTCCGCTCAAAGGAATGGCTCTGGACCTAGGCGGTTTTGGCAAAGAGTACGCAGTGGACAAAGTGGCGGCTGTGGCAGTGGGCAACGGAATCGACGACTGTCTGGTTGATTTCGGCCGAGACATCCATGCCCTCGGTCAACCTCCCCGCTATCCTGCTTGGCATGTGGCCCTGGAGAACCCGGAGAATCCAGGCTCGGTTTGGGGGAGCTTGGCTGCAAAGGACATCGGAGTGGCGACCTCAGGTGACTACCGACGCTTTTTCGAGCACAGTGGGCAGCGTTTCGGGCATATTTTGGATCCCAGATCGGGCAGGCCGGTCTACAACGGTATTCTCTCCGTAACCGTTACAGCGAACTCTTGTTTGGAAGCAGGAGTCCTCTCGACTGCTGTTTGCGTATTGGGGGAAGAAGAAGGGCTTAAACTTGTAGAAGGGACTTTTGGGGCTGAGGGATGTATCGTAATGAATTCTGGAATACAGCAAACTTCGAAATTTCATGAAAGAATGGTTGAAAATTAGGATTGGCGGGTTGGCCTTGCTTCTGGCTAGCGTTAACGCTGCAGCCGCTGGCTGGGAAGCGGGGATGGACGTCCCTTCGCTCGACAAATACTCTCTGGTTGGGGATGCGCCGAGCCTAGAGGGCAAGGTAACCTTGATCGATTTTTGGGCGTCCTGGTGCGCTCCTTGCAAGGCGGCGTTCCCGGAGATGGAAAAGCTCTATCAGGAATTCGTCGACGAGGGATTTCAGATCATAGCGGTAAGCGTGGATCAAAAGGAGCGGTCGATGCAGCAGTTTCTAGATCGGAGAAAACCATCCTTCACAACGGTCCACGACGCTTCGCAGAAGCTGGTTGAACAAGCCGGTATCCAAGTTATGCCTACTTCATTTATGATAGACAAGAAAGGCGCCATTCGATTCGTCCACGAAGGTTGGCACGCCAAGAAGTCCGTGCAAAACTTGACGGAAGAAATACAAACTCTATTAGTCGAATGAAAAACAAGCGTTATGTCCCTTTGGGGCCATTCCTGGCAGTCCTGGCGAGCGCAATCGCGTTCTCGGGCTGTTCGACTGTCGCCCCCTATCAGAAAGGCAACCTTGCCGATTACACAATGCGATCCGATCGCGATGAAATAGCTACTGTCATGACGTCTCACATACAGTTCTCACGTGAAGCCACGACTGGCGGTGAAGGCGTGGGCGGCGGTGGCTGTGGCTGTAATTGATTTCCAATTCACTACATACTTCGTTTCCCAATTAGACTGACCGACCCAACTATGAACTTGATGCTTATCCAATTAAAACTGGCTCGGGCCCAAATGGGCCTCTTCATTCTCTTGGCCCTGCTGCAGAGAACGCCGATTATCAAGTACGCTTTTCAGTTTGAGAGAGCCTTGGCCGCTCCGGTTGCCAAGCTTATTAAAGCCACGACTTATGTAGCGACAGGTATGGGGCTGTTTCATGCGACTGCGGGGGCGACCACCTACGTCATCAATCCTGCATCACCTGCGGACGCGACAGTTGGTGAGGAATTCGCATTGGCCTTTGATATCACCGGAACCCCTTCCGATGCGTCATCGTGGAGGGTAACCGGGCAAATTCCTCCGGGGCTCACCGTTCCAGGACTAGTGGGAGACAATATTAATACGGAAGATCCCGTTTCGATTGTTGGAACGCCGTCGCTTGAGGGAACCTACAACATCACTGTAAAGCCTTGGAACGGGGCCAATCAGACAAGACAAACTACAACAGAAACTACCATAACAATCATCGTAGCCGAAGCCCCGCCGGACCCGCCAGTTATTCTCCGGCCACCTGCCTCAACACGCGTTCCGACCGGAGGCCGAGCCCAATTTTTCTTCGAGCCGGAAGGTGTGGTAGATACGATCCAGTGGCTGAAAGACGGTGTCGAGATATCTGGCGCGACGGCGGAAACGCTTGTCATCCAAGATGTATCAGCTTCTGACGAAGGAGCTTATTCGGTCGAAGTGACCAATGCGTCGGGATCCGCCGTTTCAGCCGCAGGGACCTTAACAATCGACGACTCTGCGACAGCAGATTTGGTGAATCTATCGAATAGAGGTTTCGTTGGCGTGGGAGGGAATATCATGATTCCGGGAATGACGATTATCGGACCAACCTCGAAAACTGTATTGGTGCGTGGATTGGGACCGGCATTGGAAGCTTCAGGTGTCCCCGGATTTCTCGAGGATCCTGAACTTACGGTGTTTCAGGCGATTTTCGATCAAAACGGGGCGTTTCTTGGAAGCCAGCAACTGTTTTCCAATGATGATTGGGAAACGGGCCCCAATGCGGCAGAGCTGGAGACCATTCTTGCCGATAGAAACCTAGAACTGACTCCAGGTTCGAAGGACGCCGCGGTTCTTCTTACGCTTGGCCAAGGAGTCTACACCTTTAATTTGTCTGGCGTTGGCAACACAACCGGCGTGGGGCTCGTCGAACTGTTCGTAATCGATTAGGCGTGGCCAGGTTCAAATGGACTTTGCCCTTAGAGTTGTATCCTCTAGGGGTGGAAGCTGTTGCTCAATTGGCTTGCTTTTGATTCAGAAATTAAAGTTGTGTCCGAATAGATCCGCCGGGACCGATGAACTTTACCTACTTGAAATTCAAGCTGGCGAAAGCCCAGTTCGCAATTCTTCTGCTGGGATTTATTCTACAGCGATCGCCAGCGGTTCAGATCGTCGCTCTTTTTGAGAAAGCGCTAAAAGTTCCGTCTGCTCAGATCATTAGATCCGCAACTTGGCTGGCTACTGGAATGGGATTGTTTCACGCGACTGCGGGAGCGACAGGGCTTCAATCGTCAGTCGATGGAGCATCGTTCACCAACAGAACGGCGTTCACCATCGATGTCGGCGAAGAGACAACTCTATCTCTAAATTTGGAAGGCGTTCAGGTTGCCTATTGGGAAATCGATGCGGCGAGCGATTTCGTGGATGGATTCGATTTTATCAGCGATCAGATTCCTCCTGGCTTGTTGGAAGGTCCCTTTCAAAGGACGGGTGGTCCCGGAGGAGTTAATGACTACTATCGCATTAACAGCCAATTATTGACGCTCTCGGGCGCTCCAACTACCCCGAGCCAAATAGCCACGTTGGAGCCAGATGGCTTTTTCTCCAATCAGAATGTGCTGGGGATTAAGGCTTATGATGCTAACGGGGAAAGCGAAGGGGGTTGGTACGAGATTGCTGTTGAGGTGCCGCTGACGGTACCTGTGATTCTATACGACCCTGTTTCCATAAGGGTTCCGACTGGTGGCCGGGCCCAATTCTTTTTTGAGGTAGAAGGAGGGGTAGACACGATCCAGTGGTTGAAAGACGGAGTCGAGATCCCCGGGGCGACGGCCGAGACGCTAGTAATCCAAGAGGTTGCAGAGGCAGACGAAGGCGATTATTCAGTTGAAGTGACAAACAGTTCCGGATCCGTGGTTTCAGCCGCAGCAACGTTGACGATAGACAACACGGCAACTTCAGAACTGGTAAACCTATCGAACCGTGGTTTCGTTGGAGTGGGTGGAGATGTAATGATTCCCGGCATGACGGTGATAGGGGGCGCTTCTAAAACCGTATTGGTTCGTGGATTGGGCCCTGCACTAGAAGCGTCTGGGGTCCCTGGTTTTTTAGTGGATCCTGAACTCAAGGTATTTCAGGCGATTTTCGATCAGAACGGAGCGATTGTCGGTAGTCAGTTGTTGCTGACCAACGATGATTGGGAGCTCGGTCCAGATGCAGACGAACTCGCCAGTGTGTTGGCAGATCGAAATCTGGAATTGGCGCCGGGATCAAAAGACGCGGCGATACTAGTGACGCTCAACCAAGGCGTATACACTTTCCAGCTTTCTGGAGTGGGGAATACAACGGGCGTGGGGTTGGTAGAGCTATTTGTTATCGATTAATTGGGTGGTCTGCTAGAAGCGTTTATCGCATCTCTCTACAATCCGCCGAATAGGTCGTCTAGCGAGCGGGTCGCTTTTATCGGGACTGCTCGCTTCTCTTTTGCGGAAAGGGCCAGAGCGTCTAGCATTCTCATGAGTGTCAGCCCTTGTTTGCCGTCGTTCAGAGGTTCACGTTCCTCGCGGATAGCGTCGACGAATTCCTGAGCCTGGGCTAGGAAGCAGTTGGATTCGGTGGTCGGGTCCTTCGTATAGGGTGTGGATAGGACATCAGGTTGCTGAGCGATGATTCGCTGGCCTTTGCATAGATCAAGGGAACCTTTAGTGCCATAAATTTGAATACTATTTTTTGCCGGCGATCCCCATTGGGATTTATTGCCGTCTACGTGGCCAAAGAATGCCGTAGAAAAACTTAGGCTCGACCCGTTCTTAAACCGAATCATGCCGTACACGGAATCTTCCGCAATTTCATCGGGATCGGGAACGCGGTCTTTGAGAAACAAGCTGTGGCGGGAAGCCATGGCTTCCACAGGATCAGGGCAACCCATAGGGTACCAAGCTGAATCGATCATATGGATACCGATATCCAGCAAGGCTCCGCCACCCTTTTCCCTATTGCCTCGCCAATTGTCGTTGTCGAATGGCCACCAAGCCCATTGCCAAGATGACTCCCCGCGATAGGCGTCACCGATTTCCCCCCGTTCGATGATTTCGCGAGCGTTGGCAATTTCTGGAGAAAACCGGTGCTGCCGAGCCCACATGTAAGTTTTACCACAGAAACCTGCGGCGCTGACAATCTTGGACATCTCGCTCTCCGATGTAGCTGGCGGTTTTTCGCAGAGGACGTGTAGACCCACGTCGAATGCGGCGCTCACGGATCTTTCGTGCATGGCGGTGGGTAGGCAGATGACAACGGCATCCAGCTCGCCCGCCTCGAGCATTTCATAGAAAGTTTCAAAGGCCCGTTCGAATCCGTATCTGTCAACCAAGGGTTGTCGCCTAGATTCATCCGGCTCCGCGATTGCTGCCAGCGTGACTCCATCAATCTGGCTAAACGCTTCCGCGTGCTTTTCGCCAAATCGAGCTCCAGCGAGGCCAATTCTCAAGTCGCTACTCATAGTTCTAAACTTTGTGGGGGCTTACCGAATATAGCAATGATTCCAATCGCGAGCAGTGTTTCGTCGGCAACTTATGGATAGATTCTTGCCAGCCAGTCCGCAGTTGCCCGAAAGTGTGCTGAATTAGTAATGACATTGAGCATAGGCAATCTCCAGTTCTTAGACTGGAAGAATCTAGATTTGACCATTGGAGATGGAGAAGTGGTTTGCCTAGTCGGCGAGTCGGGCTCGGGAAAATCTCTCCTGTTGAGGGCAATCGCCGATTTGATCCTCAATGAAGGCGCAATCGAGCTGGATGGCGCTGGACGGGATAGCATGAGCCCTAGAGACTGGCGGCTAAAAGTGGGATATTTGCCAGCGGAGATATTCTGGTGGGAAGACACGGTTGCCGCCCATTTCTTGAACCGGCCAAGCAAGCAAGCGCTCGAGAGTCTTCGCTTGAGCCCAGATTGTCCGGGCTGGAATCCGAACCGATTATCGATGGGTGAACGTCAGCGGCTGGGAATCTTGAGGCTGCTGGATCGCGAGCCAGAGATTCTTCTGCTTGACGAGCCGACGGCCAACTTAGACGAAGCGAATTCCAGCTTAGCCGAGAATAGGCTATTGGATTATATCCGTGAAAAACGAGGTGGAGCTTTGTGGGTATCGCATAGCTCGGCTCAAGCGCGCCGGGTGGGAGATCGAGCGTTTAGAATGAAAGACCGGATACTCGTAGCGCTTGATAGCGAAACTGGAAGGAAGGACGGGTGACGACAGAAACCATCCAGCTGGACTACTACGATATTCTCTTCGCGGGAATCATAGTCGTGGGCCTGGGCATCTTGTTGGGTTACTACAGGCTTGGAGTGACGCGCGATTTGGCCATCGCTTCCGTCCGCTTAGTGGTTCAACTCTTCCTGATCGGATACGTTTTGCGATTCCTGTTTGCCGATGGGAGGGAAGGGTACGTGGCCATCATGGCCGGAGTGATGCTTCTGGTGGCTTCGAGAGAAATCATGGCGCGGCAAAAGCGCCGTCTTACCGGTTGGAGCGGATTCGGTCTGGGGGCGTCGACCTTGTTCGTTTCCTCCTTCGCTATCGCTCTATACGGCCTTCTCGTCGTTGTTCGACCGGAACCTTGGTACCTTCCGCAATACTCCATTCCCTTGCTGGGCATGATCATGAGCAACACCATGAGTGCCATTGGGCTTTCTATGGATAGGTTGACGTCTGCCCTTCATGACAATCGGGCGATTATCGAGCAACGCTTGGCCCTGGGGGAGAGTTCGAGGGATGCGATCCTTCCCTACTTGAGGGATTGTATTCGCACGGGAATTATGCCCGTCGTCAATGCCATGGCCACCGCGGGTATCGTGTCTTTGCCGGGCATGATGACAGGCCAAATACTAGCGGGATCGATCCCCACCGAAGCGGTTAAGTATCAAATAATCATCTGGTTTCTAATAGCGGGAGGAGTGGGCTTCGGAATGGTGGCTGCTCTCAAAGTGATCGAATGGAGGCTATTCGATGAGCGACAGAGATTGCGTTTGGATCGTTTGGACTGATAGTGATGGCCAGATGCCTAGCCGATTCAGTCTAAAATTGAATCCAAAGAAACTTGTTCAACGAACCCACAAGTGTTAGAATTGCCTCCAAGTCTAGAGGTTGGTTCCTGTTCCGAATACGACGATGAAAACGACGAGATTCATATTGGCGCTGATGGGATTGCTGGTTTTAGCCTCCTCGAATCTCCAGGCTCAAAAGCGGGAGATCCCTTTCATCTACTTGGACCAGAACCAGATACTATACATCACGGTTATCGATAACATCTACCGTGATGATGGTTTTGGCGGTGGAAATGTTGCGGATCGGTATTACGACATCGAGGAAACTCTCGTGAAAGTCCTCAGGGAAACGGAGTTTCCCATGGGCTACAAAATTGTTCGTTTCGGAGCTCGGGTGCCGAAAGATCAGCCTGAACTGCAGCTGATCATAACAAAATGGGGTGATAATCGTTTAGGGGAGATCGAGGTTATCTTTAACGGAGTATTGAAAGAAAGTTCCCAGGGGCGCACTAAAAACAAGCTTGGGTTTTTTCGCGAGCGCGACGGCGCCTTCCCCATGATTTCCCAGAGTCGAACCACCGCAAAGTACAATGAGGTGCTATCCAAGGCTCTCGTGAAGCTGATCGCCCGGTTGAATGATCATTTCACTTTGGAATTCGAAGGCCCTAATTTGGGCCAAAGCGCGTTTCCGCCTAGTTTAGATACGCCGGTAAAAAACGAGTAGGTTGGTCGGGGTAAGATAGCAATGAGTGGTTCGATGGATGACGCGAGCATCGAGGCGGAATTGATCAGACGCATTGGCGCGGGAGAACGCAGCGCGTTTGATGAGTTGTATGCACGCTATTCTCGTCCACTATTTTCGTACGCGTTTAAGTTTCTAAGGGATCGTATGATAGCTGAAGAGGTTCTTCAGGACGCTTTCGTGAAAATCTGGAGAACGGCGCCTCGATACAACCCTGAGCTATCCAGGCCCTTTAGCTGGGCGGTTTTGGTGACAAAGCGGCTTTGCATTGACCGGCTCAGAAGAATGAAGCCAGAATCGGTGGTCGAGGATCCGATGGCGCTGCAATCTAGCGAGGAAACTCGGTCACAACAGCGCTCTCCCGTGGAAACTGTCGCCGTGGGGGAAGAGATCTCTCGCTTGCGATCCATGATCGACAAATTGCCGCAGGCTCAAAAGGACAGTTTATCTCTGGCTATCAGTAAAGGGCTTACTCAACAGGAAATTTCGGATACGCTTGGCATGCCTTTGGGCACGGTGAAAACCTCGATGCGGCGTGGTATGCAACGTCTCCGGCAGTTAATGTCACATTGTTATGAATAAGGAAGAATTACAGGAAAAGGCGCTTCAATACGCTCTCGGGACACTCCCGCAATCGGAGCATGAAGAGGTAGAGCGTCTCGTCTCGGAACACCGCGAGCTGCGTTCCATCGTGTACGAATGGCAAAAGGTGAACGAGGTGGATGCCTGCGAATGCGATCAAGTCGAGCCGTCGTTCCATATTTACTCGAGCGTCATGTCGAGAATCGACAGCGCGAATGAGGCCAATCAATCGCGGAAAACGGGATCGAGAGGCGCGCCGCTACACTTTTTGGCTCAATGGGGCGGCTGGGCGGCTGCGGCAGGCCTAGCGATCTTTTCGGGAATTTCGATGAGCCAATTGGCGAACGAATCTTCAAATGCCAGCCCCGCCGAAAGCGATATTGTGCTCAATGAATTGGGCAACCCTGAGCAAACGAGTTTGGTAGCTAGCGAGGGCGATGAGGAGGAGTTCCAGAATCGGTTATTGGAGCTGACTGGTTTAGCTGAAGCTTATTGGTTTTCCCGGGAAGGGTTGCCGCCAGAGCCGGGTAGTGGAGTCGATGCTGAGGAGTTCAGTGGAGGATTCTCGATCTACGACCGGAAGATCAAAATCGGCGTAATCGGGATTGAGAATATTCCTGAAGGCCGCTTGGGGCGCTATTACAGTGTTTGGGCAAAGCCGTCGGAAGCTGGCGATCCCGTCTGGGCGGGCATGATCCAGCAAGGCGAGCCTGCGAGCCGTTTAGCATTCTTTGATCTTTCTTCAAACGACACGATTCAAGATTCTGATGAGGCGATCTTTTTCTTCGTGACTGAAGAAACGGAAAAGAGGCCCGTCCGCCCTGAAGGAAAAATCGTGCTCAGCGGGATCTAGGTTAGGGTATCCTGAGGCGGACGAACTGCTTCGGGCATGTATGATGACGGAAAATTGCCTGTCTTGACCGTTGCCAAAGCGGAAAGCGGGCCTAGGGTTTGGTTGCATGGGAGTTTACTCGAAGGTCCCTGAGTGCTTACTCGTAGTCGTCGCCCTCCTTGCGGGCGGCTGCTCGATCAAGAACGTGGCCATGAATCAGCTGGGCGACGCTCTGTCTGGAGGTGGAACGGTTTTTTCTTCCGATGAGGACCCTGAGCTCGTTAGAGACGCATTGCCGTTTAGCCTGAAATTGATGGAGAGCGTTCTTGCAGAGACTCCCAGGCACGAAGAGCTACTGGGCGCTTTGGCTAGCGGATTCGCGCAATACGGGTACGGATTTGTTCAGCTGGATGCCGATGAGATAGAGGACGAGGACTATGACCGAGCTCTCGAACTAAGAGCTCGCGCTAAAAATCTCTATCTCCGAGCCAAGAGTTACGGAATGCGGTCTCTTGAAGTCGCTTATCCAGGATTTGAAACTGATTTGAGAACAAATAAAGCCGCGGCCCTCGATCGACTCGGAAAAGAGGACGTGGAAACTGCCTATTGGACTGCCCTCGCTTGGTCGGCAGCGATTGTTTTATCGCTAGATGATCCAAAAATTCTTGGAGAATTGGCCTTCGCCGAAGCCATAATGGAGCGATTGTTGGAACTCGACCCGGATTGGGAATATGGAACGCTGCACGGTTTTTTCATTACCTACGAAATGAGTCGGCTAGGGGGAGAAGGCGATCCCATAGAGAAAGCGACAAATCACTTTCAACGCGCCAAAGAGCTATCTGGTGGAAATATGGCGTCCTTTTACGTGGCTATGGCTGAATCTGTTGCCATTGAGAAAGGCGATAAAGAGTTGTTCGTCTCATTATTGAATCAAGCGCTGGCTATCGATATTGATATCCGTCCGGATTGGCGTCTTTCCAATCTGATTCATCAACGAAGGGCGAAGTGGCTGCTCACTCGACTGGATTGGTATTTCTTTTAAGATTCGATCCTGGGAAACTGCGTTTGCCGCATTATTGTTTGAAACGTTTCCGGATATCCGGTGTTTTCTATTATAGCTGATTCCCAAACTCGTATGATTATGCGTTCTCAGAGAGATATATTCCTAACGACCGTTCTCCTTGGGGTTATCCTTCTTGGCTCCCTCACGAGCATGGCAGCTCCGCTTAGGCTGGCGACCTTGGCCCCGAAAGACACATCCTTCGACAAGACCTTGCGAAAGATGGGCCAAACGTGGAGGCAGGAAACGAACGGGAAAACCAGCCTGATAGTTTACGCAGGAGGAAGCCAGGGAAGCGAATCGGAATTGATCAAGAAGATGCGAATCAACCGTCTGCACGCCGCGTTGCTTACCGGTATCGGCCTGTCGGATATCGATGATGGGGTTGCTGTATTTCAAAAAGTGCCCTTGTTGTACCGGAATTTCGAAGAACTCGAATATGTCATGGGCAAGTTGTCGCCTGTGCTAGAAAAACGGATACTCGATCAAGGATTTGTCGTGTTGACCTGGATCGATAGTGGATGGGTGCGGATCTTCAGCAAGAATCCACTGTTGACTCCAGATGACATGAGGCAGTCGAAACTATTTACCTGGTCGGGTGACCCTCAGCAAACGGATCTACTCAAGAAGATGGGATTCCGGCCCATCCCTATCGAGAGCACTGAAATCGTTTCCAGCCTGACCACAGGATTGGTGGATACAGTACCCATGCCTCCCTTCTACGCTCTAGCCAGCCAAACGTATAGCTCGGCCCCCTACATGCTGGATTTCAATTATGCTCCAATAATTGGGGCAATCGTCATTTCGAAACGAATGTGGGAGCGATTTAGCGAAGAAGAAAGGGCGGCGATGAAAGCGGCGGCCGAAGAAGCAGGCAGGGAAATGACTGTGTCGGGGCGAAAGGAAAGCGAAGAGTCGATCAGCGTGATGGCCGATAGTTTTGGACTTAAGTCGAATCAGTTGAACGACAATTTGCGAGAGCAATGGCAGTCAGTTTCCACAGAAGCCTATGGTCATATTCGCGACAATACAGTACCAGGAGAGATTTGGGATCAAGCTATAGAGTATCTCCAAGAGTATCGAGCGGGCGCTAACTGACGGTTCGGATTCTCAAATCCCCTTGCCTTTCCGATCCTACGAGGTAGCAATTCCCCGTGGAAAATGAAGATCTTTCCAGTGGCCAAAATCTAGAGGAGAGCTCGAAGATTGAGCCGATGAGCGGACGAGCAAGTTTGGCTTGGGCTCGAGTAGAAGACTGGGCCATTTCTATTTCACTCGGGTTGATGATGGCTCTGCCCTTGCTCGAAATCGCGCTGCGACGGTTCAACACCGGCATTTCTGGCTCCGCGGAGCTTTTGCAGCATCTCGTTCTTTTTGTGGCAATGCTCGGAGGAGCGATAGCCGCGCGCGAGAATCGGCTGCTTTCACTCTCGACGTTCACCGCTTTTCTAGAGGGGTCCTGGGCGGCGATCGCGCGAAGTTTCAGCGCCTCCTTCGCTTTGTTCGTTACGGCTGTAATTGGGATAGGCTGTTTCAAATTTATCAATACGGATGGGATCGGAGATGAGGCTATTTTTTGGGGAATCCCTGGCTGGGCGGTTATGGCTATCATGCCAATCGGCTTTGCATTGCTCGCGATCCGTATTGTCTGGTTTAGCTCTCCAAGCTGGAAGTCACGTTGGATTCCCCTGGTCGCCAGCGCTGCCCTAGTAGTTTTCGCTATTTACCCCTTCGAATATGTAGAGAAATTCGTATGGCCTTTGTTAATACTATTGATACTAGCAACAGTCGCTGGAGCCCCTCTATACGTGGCTATTGGAGGAACTGCCCTCATAATGAACTGGGGTTGGAGTGGATACTTTCCTGAAGAACGGGTTAGCATAACTATTGAAACTCAGGCCCAGACCCTCTATGGGTTCATTAGTAACCCGTTACTCGTGACCCTGCCTCTTTTTACTTTGGCCGGTTATTTCCTGGCCCAAGGGAATTCCTCAAAGAGGCTGATCCGGTTGATACAGTCGATTTTTGGTGGCGTGCGCGGCGGGGCTGTAATTGTTACCGTCCTAGTCTGCGCTTTTTTTACGACATTCACGGGAGCTTCGGGTGTTACGATTCTTGCTCTAGGCGGTTTGCTCATGCCAGTGCTACAATCCGCTGGATACAATGAACGCTCTAGCATTGGCATGCTCACAGGAGCGGGATCTTTGGGAGTTCTGTTTCCGCCGTGTCTTCCATTGATCCTCTATGCTGTCGTTGCCACGAATACGAAGCTGGTCAGCCTGTCTCTAAAGGATGTGTTCTTAGGGGGAGCCATTCCGGGCGCGTTGCTAGTGGTTGTGACGATCATTTGGGGGATTTGGAAACAGCCGCAGACCAGTGTCGACCAGACCCCAATTGATTGGACGGAAGTAAGAAAGGCTTTCATTGGGGCATTAGGGGAGCTTTTCTTGCCTATCGTGGCTTTGTTCGCTCTATTCAGCGGGCTTGCTACTCCGATCGAAGCCGCGTCGGTATCCGCTTTTTACGCGTTTATCGTCTATTTCGTCGATGCCAAACGAGTTCGAGGCGTGAGCGTTAGAGCTGAACTTCCGACTATGATGGCCGAGTGCGGATTGCTCGTTGGAGGCGTTTTGCTCATTCTGGGTGTGGCAATGGGGCTGACCGATTATCTGATTTTCGCGATGATTCCCGATCGCATGGTCGAGTGGGCTCAAGCGACAATCGAATCGAAATACCTTTTTCTTTTGGCCTTAAACGGAGCGCTGATCCTCGTCGGTTGCTTGATGGATATCTTTTCCGCGATAATCGTGATCGTTCCACTGATCGTTCCGTTGGGCATGGTGTTTGGGATCGATCCAGTTCATTTGGGGATCATATTTCTAGCAAATCTGCAATTGGGCTATTTAACGCCACCGATTGGTATGAACCTGTTTCTGGCTTCCTATCGATTTGGAAAGCCCATGTCGGTTGTTATTAAAGCTTCGTTACCTTTGTTGCTGGTATTTGTCATCGGAGTTATTTTGATAACCTATATCCCCTTTCTGACCACTTGGCTTCCTGGCTTGCTGCAGAAGTAGCGGACAATGAATATCGTTTTATTCGAAGCGGATGAGGTCGGAGGACCTTTGGCCCGTCAAGATCCGCGAGCGGAGCATATTCTAAGTGTCCTGCGTCGCGAAATAGGGGATACGCTTGATGTAGGTGTGATAAATGGGCCTAGGGGAAAAGCTAGAGTCGAGAGAGTCGAAGAAGACCATCTATTTCTTGAGTTCGAGCTTAACGAAGAAGACCCCCCTTTGTATCCTATCGAGCTTGTAGTGGGATTATCCCGCCCGCAGACGAACCGAAGAATCCTTCGCGAGGCAAGCAGTTTGGGCGTACGACGCCTATCATTCGTTAGGACCGATCGAAGCGAACCATCGTATGCGGATTCTAGACTCTGGAGTTCGGGAGAATGGAAACGGCATGTGATAGATGGAGCGGCCCAGGGCTTTTCAACGAGAATCCCTGAAGTCGATTTTGGAAAATCGCTTAAAGATTCAGTAGAGCATTTTGAAACGGTCAGCGAGCGAATCGCTCTTGATAATTATGTATCTAAACACCACTTAATGGATACGGTAATCAAAAAGCCGAATATAATTTTGACTGTGGGCTCAGAGAGAGGATGGTCTAGAGATGAGCGCGATTTCCTAAGAATCGAAGGGTTTGCATTTGCCCATCTCGGTCCCCGTCCGCTTAGAACGGAAGCTGCCGTTGTGGCGGGGTTGTCAATGCTTGCTCGAACCTTTTTATAGGTAGTGGTATAAATCCTTTGCTGTTGCGGGTTGAATGTTCACTCATTTTCGCTCGTAGAATAAGGCGGTGGGCTGATCGACGCCTTTCCCAATCCTCTTTGACTGAACCCACCCATGGGGAGCGTATTCGAAATTGCCTGGCGCTTCTAGAATAAACAAGCCTCCTACCTCCAGATTTACGTCCGCGACACGAAAGAGATCCGATTCGATCGAATTGAGAAACTCATAAGGCGGATCAGCGAAAATGAGATCGAAGCGTTTGCTTGAAAACGAAATGGCTTTTGTCGCGTCCTTTGGAAGAATGGGGGCGCTAAATCGATCAGCGCCCATGCTTTTCGCGACGATCGCGATATTTTTTCGGATCATTTCGCATGCTTTGCGATTCTTTTCAACGAATGTGGCAGAGGCCGATCCACGACTAAGCGCCTCTAGTCCGTAGGAACCTGTGCCAGCGAACAAGTCGCAAACATCTGTACCTTCAATGCGTTTTCCGAGACTGGAGAAGACTCCTTGGCGTAATCGATCGGTTGCAGGCCTATGGACAGATGATTTGGATACGCTTAAAGCTACTCCGCGCGCCTTTCCACCAGAAATTCGCATGACAGTTAGCCGCTATTTATCGAGATTCTAGACATTCGCTGACAATATTGGCTCGTTGGGCGTTTTCTACCAGCTGATTATTTAGTCGGTTGCTGAAATAGGAATGGGCGATCATGGCAGGAATCCCAATACAAAGTCCTGTAGCGGTAGTTATAAGAGCCTCGCCGATATTCCCTGCTAGTAGCTCCGGGCGACCCATGCCGCCAGCCGACATTGTCTGGAAGGCGCCAATCATTCCGCTGACCGTGCCCAGAAGTCCGATCATTGGAGAAACGGTAGCGATGACGTTGATGTAGTGTATCCATTGGCTTACTGCGTGCTCTTCGAGTTCGAATTGTTCGTGGACAGTTTCATCCAGTTTGTCGCGATCAATCGATGTCGCCTCGAGATCGAGTTTGTCGAAGGCTAGGGACAAGGCTCGACCAAGCAAAGCAGACTCTTGTTTGGCTGCTGAAAATGCTTCGGCGAGCTTGCCATTTTTGCAAAGACTTGCGATCCGCTCACCGAATAGTTCATTTCCGAATCGCGATGGTTTGGTCTCTCTAGAACAATGGATGATCAGATAGATCAGCGCGAGTGAACAAATTCCGAGAGGGACCATGGCCCAGCCGCCTTGCTCGATCATATTCCACAATGAGGAAGAATTCGTGTTGATTTGAACACCGTCTTGACTGAATGCTTGATAGGTTCCGACCGTGAAGACAGCGATAGATGTAGCGATTCGGATGGATATATTCATGATTTGGATTCCGGGTTTAGGGTTTGCCGACAAGCTTAAATACGGTGTCGACACTCCGTTGGTTTGGCGAAGCCTCTTTTTCAGATTCTAGGTCGTCTTCGAGTCGCGATTCAGCATTGGCGATTAGCTTTGACCAGCGTGAGTTTGCGGGCGGCGATAGTCTTTGATTTGGTAATTCTGACTTGAGCTGCTGCGCTAGCTCCGGGTCTCCGATGTTAATCGCTGATATGATAGCTATTGCGTAAGCGTCTTCCAAATACGCCGGTCTGGATGGTGGCGAGAAAACGATTGGGTTTAGAGCTGTCCATAGCGCTGTTTCGTAATCCTCAGCTATCAAGGCCGCGTTGGCCAACGATACCCATGGTAGGGCCGTCTTTTTAGAGGAATGGCCCGATTCAATCCATCGTTGACTATAGTAGGCTGCCTCGCTGGCTCGATCCAATTTCCAAGCAGCCTGGATTTGGATCTCCTCTGTCCGTAGCTTTGCATTGCCTGAAGGCAGTTTCTGCAACCAGAGTTTCGAACGTTCCAGAGCGTCTTCTTCTCTCCTGGACAAGATGTAGGATTCTAGAAGCTTGGTAAAAACGGTTTCATCTTCAGGCCCTAGCAACTCCAGGTAAGGCATTCGTTTTAGCGCCAGTTCTTCTAGCATAGCAGCCGATTGCCGAGGGTGACGACTTGAAAAGCGATCGATCGCGTCTTGCCTTTGAAGTGAATCGGAAAAGTCGATACGCTCAATGTTATCCTTTCGATAGCGCAGCTCGGCCTGGTTGCTCGAGTTTTGGACAATGATCGAAAGATAGCCGCCCACAATACCTGCCAATTCGCCATGCACGATTTTTCCACTCGCAAGCACGATCCTATCAGATTGGGCGAGAGCTGGGTCGACCATGGTAATGATCATCAGAAATGCAAAGATTCGGGTCATAATGACTGTTCGGCGCTGAGTTTAGTTAGTAGCTTTTTGGCTTGTTCGAAGAAAATGGTATGCCGGTACTCTGATCGCCCGAGAAATTCCTCTAGCACCTCTTTCGCTTTTCCGGGCTCCTCTATCTCGGCCAGATGTTGAGCGCTCCTAAAGTAGCCTGCGGCAGCAGCGTCAGTGGCTCCCGGGTACAAGGTGAAAACGCGCTGGCAATAGGCAATCGCTTGTTCGGGCCTGTTATGGCGGGTTTTGAGTTCCGCGAGCGCGAGCAAGCAGTCAGCCTTTTGCTCGCTGGTGGCCCAGCGTAGGGAAAGAGCGTTTTCGAGAATTTCTTGAGCCCGCTCGTACTCCTGAACCTCTATCCTGAGTTGGGCTTCGAAGATCATGCTATCGACGTGGATAGGAAGTCCAACAGCGTTAGAACCCATGCGGTTCAACCAACCAAGAGCTAAACTGTACTGTTTGGCTTCGGCTTCCTTTATCGCGAATCCAAAGTAGGCAAACGGCGTGTAAAAACTATCAGGATACAACGCAACTAGCCGCTGGAGCATAGTCTGCCCGATATTAAAATCGAGCCTAGCCATTTCTAGCCCTACATGAGCGAGGCACTCAGGGGGGAGTCGCTCAATAGGTATCTCGTTTGCCAAGGCTAGAAGGGTTTCTCGGTACTGGAAAACTCGGTCGGCATTCTTCAGCTCCAGCGCATGAAAGAGCCAGTATCGGGCAGCGAGCCTAAACTGGTTGTTGGCTAGCGCTGCATCCTTTAGTGAGATTGCTTGGATCTCTTTTGTTGAGGCGATGACATCAATCGCTTGAAGCAAGTTCTCGGCTTCTGGGCTATCGCCGTTAGTAGAGATTGTCTCGCGAAGCAAATCAACGGCTTGCTCAGTATCTCCTAGCTTAAAACGGAAATCGACAGCTAGTAGTTGAATCTCAGTGCTCTTGTAGGCGTCTTTGGTAAACTCGAGTTGAGCTTCCAGAACGTCGATAGCTTCATCAAAGCGATCCAGATCCCAACTCATTTGAGCAGATTGCATGGCAGCTAGATGACCGATCACGCCAATATCTCCTGGTATAGATTGGTACTGCTTAAGAGCCGCTTCAATTTGATTGTCCGCGGCAAGCGCATCGCCTAGAAGAAGAGTGGCTTCGTACTGCCTTGGATGGCCTAGGTAGTTTGTCAAAAAACCTGATAACGAGTTTGCGCAACTAGAGTAATCGAAACTTGTATACAAACAACAGGCATAACGATAGTGCGCTTCTCCACGAATCTCCCCGTTTTGAGAATCGGACTTCAGCTTCTCGAAAATCGGTAGAGACTTTTCTAGGTTGCTTTGCAGGAAGAAGCCAATTCCCTTCCAAAGGCTGGCTCTTTCCGCTAAGTCTTGGCTAGTAGCGAGCTTTTCAACTTGCTCGAAATCAAGGTGAGCGCTCTCGTAGTCCGGTACACGTAGATAGCATTGCCCTCGTTGATAAATGGATACTGTTTTTAACGATTGGTCGGAGGCGTCGGTGATTAGTTCTGTTAGGGCGTTAATGGCTTCCTCATAGCGTCCTGCATCGATCAAGGTATGGGCAATGAGCGAAAGGGCATCGTCCACGGATTCAGATGCGGGATAGGTGTCGAGATAGTTGCGAGCGATGGCGATGGCATCCTCGTATTGTCCCAGTTCTTTGGCAGCTAATATCCAGTTAAAGTGGGCGGCTTCCGCGACCTCTAAACTCACTGATTGGCTTAGCCGTTCGAAAATCAGCCAGGCTTCATAAGTTCGCTTTGCTAGAAGGGCGGATTTGCCGCGACGAAGTTGCAATGGGTCTGTATAATCTTCCGAATCCTCTAAAGCAGCCAACTGGGCAGTCGCTGCTCCGATTAACTGTTCATAGAAGTCGGTCCACATGATTCCACCCATCCCGACATTAGCCCTTCGGGCCTTAAATGTATGAGTTAATTCGTTGAGTTTCTGTTTCTGCTTCTCGACAAGCGTAGTTTTGGAAGGAGCGAGGCGATAGGCTCTTCTCGCTTCCTCAACGAGCCCGTTTGATAAAAAGAGGTCTCCAGCCTCGATTGATAAAAAGGCGAGCAAGGCCATTTCGGGCATAGTATCTGATTCCCAAGGACGGTTCAGAAGCGTTTCAGCGGCTTGATGAAACTTCATTTGATCCAATTGCGTTTGCAAAAGTCGAATCCGAGCGTGTATCCGAATTCTTATGGCAGTAGAGGCATTTTCGGAAACCTGAGAGAGGATTGCCGCCGCCAAATCGAAGGCGTTTTGCTTTTCGTGGATATCGGCTTCATGAACCAGGCCGATGCTTTGCTGCGAGACCGAATGAGTTGCTGCCCTAAATTGAGCGAAAGCGTCCAAGGCTTCGGCGAATTTCCCCTGGTTCTTCAACGCTAGGGCTAGTGTGTATCTAACGAATATCTCCTGGCCATCGCCAGAACCATCTTCGCTAACATACTGTTGAAGAGAATCAATCGCCTGATCGAATAGGCCGGCTTTGAGGGCGGCGTAACCCGCAAGTGGAGCGATTTTGGGGCCGAGGCGGTTGGCCTCCCATTCGGGCTCCTCAGAATATAGGGATTCGAGCTTCTGGAACGCTCTAGCCGCTTGAACGTAGTCGCCATCGGCGAAAGCATTCGCTCCTCGATTTACAAGGTCCGACATGGTTTCGAACTCAACCACTTGGGACGGAGCCAAGGGGAGGAGCGCAAGAATGGAGAATACCGCCGCATTCCTAAAGCGCTGCGTAGCAGCTTTGAGAACGAGGAAAGAAGTATGGCTCAGGGATTCCTTGGTTAGCGGGTAAAGCAAACTAGTGGGGGTAACAGGGGCTTTTTAAAGTTGGGATGGCTAGATAAGCATAGAAAACAAGTTTTGGCGATCATTGAATTCGAAGCGAGTAGAATCGATGAGGCTAGCAGTTTCTAGTATATCCAGACTCAGCTCCTTCGAGGCCCAAACGAATTCCGATGGTAGAGCGGCGTCAGGATCGAATTCCTTAAAATTCTCGGCCAGCCAGATGGCTGCTGTCAGGATGGCTGTCGAACGAACAAAGTGGGCGGCCGCTTTGGGATTGGATTGCTGTCTGATCGGCTGCCATATTTCTGCTTCGAATTGCCAATGCCTCAATAACTCGAATCCAGCATGGAGGTGCGTTATCCCGAAGTTTTCGATTTCAGCCTCTACCAAGGCTTCCCGTTGCTTGGTGGTGACAATATGCTGCGTTTTGCCGAGCTTTTCGAAATACAAGTTGATCGCCAGTTTCCCGATCACGTGGAGCAATCCAGTAGTATAAGGGGCGTTGAGATCGGCCCCGGCTTGCTGGGCGACGACTTCAGAGGCGACGGCAACTGCAATACACTCGTCCGCGTACTCCGTAGCGGTAACGCCATAAACCGGCAGAGCCTGGTAGAAAGAATCGTGGGCAATAACGACGCTCAGCACTTTGTGAACCTCGTTGAACCCAATTCGGGCAATGGCTGATTCTACATCATTGAGCTTAACCGCGCAGCCGTAATAGGCGCTATTCGTTACCCGAAGAATATGAGCCGCGAGCGACGAATCCATCTTTATGAGGGATGCGATGTAATCCAGCCCGGTATCTTCGTCCTCGATGAGCGTAGACAGTCGCAAAAAAAATATTGGGCGATGCTGGTAGTTGCGAAGAAAACTCCAGCAAAATGGGTATTGCAACTTGGCTGTCTTGGGAGGGCATGCTTATAAACTATTTAAGCGATTTTTGAGAATCTCCAGTATTCGCCCCCTAGAAGCAATGCTTTCGTGAAAAACCAGCGTTACGAGCGATTGCGGGAATGGCTCCGCTTCGTTTAACCGTTGACGCTGCGGTCCAATGGTTGGGGCGATTGGATTGCTTCGGGCTTTGCCCTCACCGCTACGCGGCAAAGCTTGAAGCACTGGCCATCTTCGCTCGCTTACGCGCTTCGTCGAACCTTAGGTTCTCATCCAATCGGGAGCGATTTTCCTGTGGGAGAGTTGCTTCAATGGAGGACCACCGAGCCCCCTAGGGTCAAATGGTCGGGGCGATTGGATTCGAACCAACGACCTCCTGGTCCCAAACCAGGCGCTCTACCAGGCTAAGCTACGCCCCGAAAAATGAGGGGTCAAAAGATGTGTATTCGGTTGGGCTGTCAAGAATATCTTGAAATCCTGCCTTAATGGTCGAACAACTATGGTAGCCATTGCTTACGGGTAAAGTCGGCCACAAGGGTTGCGCTACTCGGGCTTTGTGAAAGAAAACGATATTGCCATGGATAATCTATCTTCCGCCGATTTGGATTCGACTTCGAAGACTCCGCTTTTCATAGGTATTGCGGCTGTAATAATCGCTCTGACAGGCGTCATTCTTGGGTGGCTAGGACTTTCCAAGGCAAACGCGCTAGAGAGCCAGTTGGCCGCGATTTCCGGGGCAGCGGATTCAGTAAGCAGTTTGGAATCTACGGTTGAATCAAATTCGGAGATGCTGCGAAAGGCTGCCGGCAAGATCACGTCGATCGAGTCAAGTCTGGGCCGCGTGACCAATGAGATTGAAAAAGACATTTCTTCTGTCAAAAGCGCCATGCGGAAAGTGACAATCGATGCAGGCACTGCTCTGAAGAAAGTCGAAGCATTTGAAAAGGCTGGCTTGCGAACGGCACCGGCTCCAGACACGCGCCCGACGGCTCCAGGTTCGTCACGGACGAAATCGTATGGACCGCAGCCAGCTGTCATAGGGGACTCGATAATGCACAAGATAGAAGCGGGCGACACCTACCAAAAATTGGGGAATCGGTACAAATTAGGCGTTAATGACCTGATTGACGCGAATCCTGGAGTTGATCCTCGACGCCTGCGTATCGGGCAAGAAATCGTTATACCGGTTTCTAGTAGCCAGTAAGAATCCATCCACCTAATGGCGAAGTTTGTCTATCGACAATGTTCGCCTATTTTCCAAATCGCGATCCTCTCAGCGATAGATGCCCGCTTCCAGACATCCTAACCTGCCCGATAACCAGGTCCCGCATTGGGAGGAAGTGGAGTTTGAGCCGGTAGCCGAATGCCGTATATTCGACGTGGTGTCGAAGCGATTTCGACACCCGGAGCGTGAATCAGAGGGAGAATTCTACGTCATCCGAACTAGAGATTGGGTCAATGTCATCCCCATAACCCCGGATTTTGAAATGGTATTGGTGAATCAATTCCGTTTCGGCGTTAAGAAGAATTCCTGGGAAATCCCTGGAGGCGTCATGGATCCGGGAGAAGATCCGGTAGTAGCAGGATTGCGGGAGTTGCAAGAAGAGACGGGATTCACATCGAAAAGCGCGCGCCTATTGGGGTCGGTACGCCCAAATCCTGCCATCCAGAATAATTCCTGCCACATCGTACTGGCTGAACGGGCTTCTAAAACGGCTGATTTGAAGTGGGACGAGCATGAGGAGATCGTGACTAAGACCGTTCCAATCGAAACGGTGTTCGAGATGGCCCAGTCGGGCGAAATCTTTCACTCCCTAGTTTTAAATGCGCTTCTGCTGTTCTACCCGGAATGGCAAAAGATTCAGGCTAGGCGGCGAAGTCGACAGTCGAGCGTTAGAGTATTGAATTTTGACGCTCAGGCAAGTGGTCGCGACGATAGCTAATAGACGGTATAGCATCCTCTTATCTTTTCATTCTCAGGCGGTTAGCGAAGGGTTCCTAATTGACCTGCGAGGTTGCGAGAATAGTGTTTCGTCCAGCCTGCGTGGTTATCCGATTGGCTAAAAATCGTCTCGGGCAGCGCGCACGACAAAATCGGCGACTCGATGAATATTCTGCACGTTCTGTTTAAATCTTCCATCGGAAAGAAAATTACGATGGCGGTGACGGGTTTTATACTTTTCGGATTTGTGATTGGGCACTTGTCTGGCAACCTCCAGATATTCGCCCATCCAGACAAGATAAACGCTTACGCCCATTTTCTTGAAGCTCTGGGCCCTGGCCTATGGCTAATTCGGCTATTTCTTTTAGCCATCCTGATTATTCATGTTTGGCTAGCCGCTCAGCTAACTTTGGAAAACAAGGCTGCCCGGCCGCAGGGCTATCAAAATCAGATCACTTTACGGGCAACCCTAGCCTCGCGCTACATGCGAGTTACCGGAGTAATTGTGTTGGTATTTATAGTATACCACTTGCTCCATTTTACTGTTCGGGTGACGCATGGACCGGAAGCCTACCCCAATACAGTCCTTATCGATGGCACTCCGGTTCGCGATGTTCATTCCATGATTATTCTCGGATTCCAAAATCCACTCATATCCATTTTCTACATACTGGCAGTGGGTCTGCTCAGCTGGCATCTTAGGCATGGTCTCGTAAGCATGTTCCAATCAATCGGTTGGCAGACGAGAACGTGGTCCAAAGCCTTGAACAAGATTGTCCTGGCGGTTTGCGTGCTGTACTTTTTAGGAAACGCGTTGATCGTCGGCGCTGCCATGAGCGGCCAAGTGCGTATCCAAAACCCTCAGGTAGCGGGTTACGTATGTCGAACAGATTGCGAGATTTGCGGGCTTCGCAATGCGGCAACGATAGCTGAAAGCGATGAAGCCGCTAGCGATAACCAATCCTAAGCTTTTTCCCAACTAATGATACTTGATTCAAAAATACCGTCGGGCCCCTTAGAGGAAAAGTGGGACAAGCATATAATGGACGGCAAGCTCGTCAACCCGGCCAATAAGCGAAAGTATGAGATTATCGTTGTTGGGACTGGATTGGCAGGAGCTTCAGCGGCATCGACGCTGGCAGAGCTTGGGTACTCGGTGAAAGCGTTCACTTTTCATGACAGCCCGCGACGGGCCCATTCGATTGCCGCTCAAGGAGGCATTAACGCTACCAAGAATTACCAAAATGACGGTGATAGCGTGTATCGACTTTTTTACGACACTGTGAAGGGTGGGGATTTTCGGTCTCGCGAAGCGAACGTATATCGTTTGTCCCAAGTCAGCGCCAATATCATAGATCAATGCGTTGCCCTAGGCGTTCCGTTCGCTCGAGAGTATGGAGGTTTGCTCGCCAATCGTTCCTTTGGCGGCGCCCAAGTATCCCGAACCTTTTATGCTCGAGGACAAACCGGGCAGCAGTTGTTGCTAGGCGCCTATTCTGGATTGAGTCGCCAGATCGGCTTAGGCAATGTGGAGCTTTTCGCGAATCGCGAAATGCTGGAGCTGGTTGTTATCGATGGGCACGCAAAGGGAATCATTACCCGAGATGTTATCACCGGCTCGATTGAGAAGCACTCCGCTCACGCAGTAGTGCTGGCCACTGGGGGATACAGCAATGTTTTCTATCTATCGACGAGCGCTTTGAACTCGAATGTCACGGCTGCGTGGCGAGCTCATCGTAAAGGAGCTGCCTTCGCTAATCCTTGCTACACGCAGATCCATCCGACCTGTATTCCCGTTTCTGGTGATTACCAATCCAAGCTGACCCTGATGTCGGAGTCGCTTAGGAATGACGGACGCATTTGGGCCCCGAAGAACCCAGGCGACAAGCGTCCCGCTGACCAGATTCCGGAAGACGAGCGCGACTATTATCTTGAGCGTAAGTACCCGAGTTTTGGAAACCTGGCGCCTCGGGACATTTCGTCGCGTTCAGCCAAGGAGGTATGCGATGAAGGTCGCGGAGTTGGGGAGACTGGCCTTGGTGTGTACCTGGATTTCAAGGACGCAATTGATCGCCTGGGAGAAGATGTTATTCGCGAGCGTTACGGCAATTTGTTCGACATTTATCACGAGATTACTGGTGAGAGCGCCTACCAACAGCCAATGCGAATATATCCAGCTGTTCACTACACAATGGGTGGCCTTTGGGTAGACTATAATTTGATGAGCACGATTCCCGGATGCTTCGTTCTTGGCGAAGCGAATTTTTCGGATCACGGCGCGAATCGCTTGGGGGCTTCAGCTTTGATGCAAGGGCTCGCAGACGGGTATTTTGTATTGCCGTATACAATTCCTCACTACTTGGCGGAAGTGCCTAGGGAACCTGCTCCTCCGATAGACCACCCCGAATTCGCTAAAGCGGAGGAAGAGGTGGTTAATCGAACGAAAGCCTTGCTTGAGAATAACGGGAAGCAATCCGTTAACAGTTTTCACAAACGCCTTGGCAAAATTATATGGGACAAGTGCGGCATGGCTCGAAACAAGAGCGGTCTCGAGGAAGCGATCAAGGAGATCCCTGCCCTCCGCCAGGAATTCGAAGAGGATGTCCGAGTTCTGGGCGCGGGAGACAATCTCAATCAATCACTGGAAATGGCGGGACGCGTTGCGGATTTCTTCGAGTTGGGCGAATTGATGTGCAGGGATGCCTTAGCGCGGGAAGAGTCTTGTGGCGGGCATTTCAGGGAAGAGCATCAATACGAGGATGGAGAAGCGAAGCGCGATGACGAAGGCTTCTCTCACGTTTCTGCCTGGGAATGGAAAGGCAAAGACCAGCCTCAAGTTTGCCATAATGAGAAATTGGAGTATGAACGCGTGAAAATGGTTACGCGTAGTTACAAATAGAAGAGTCGCGAGCGAAGGATTCAGAAAAGCAATGAAAGTAACACTACGTGTTTGGCGGCAGAAGGACGGAAATTCCCAGGGGAAGTTCGAGGAATATGCAGCGGAAGGACTAAATCCAAATATGTCCTTCCTCGAGATGCTCGATGTGGTGAATGAGGATCTGATCGAGAAGGGTGAGGAGCCGATAGCTTTCGCATATGATTGCCGAGAAGGCATCTGCGGCACCTGTTCGTGCATGATCAACGGAAAACCGCACGGCCCGGAGAATGGGGCAACGACCTGCCAGACTTACATGAGAAGTTTTAAGGACGGCGATGTCATCGTGGTCGAGCCCTTCAGAGCCAAAGCCTTTCCGGTTCAAAAGGATCTAGTCACCGATCGTGCCGCGTTTGATTCCATTATGCAAGCGGGGGGGTATATTACGTCTCGAGCGGGAAGTTGCCAGGATGCCAACGCCATTCCGATTTCGAAAGAGATTGCGGACTTGGCTATGGATGCTGCTGCGTGCATTGGATGCGGAGCGTGCGTAGCGGCCTGCAAGAATTCATCGGCGATGCTCTTCGTTTCCGCAAAAGCGGGTCAACTGAATCTGCTTCCGCAAGGTCAGCCCGAAAAGGATTCTCGTGTGGTGAACATGGTGTCGGCCATGGATGAGGCTGGGTTTGGCAACTGCACCAATCAGTACGAGTGTTCAGCGGCCTGCCCGAAGCTGATAAGCGAAGAATTCATATCAAAAATGAATCGCGATTATCTATCGGCGAGCGTCAAAGGGCTTTTCAGCGCAAAAGCCTTGTAAGCCGGAGGTTGGAGAAGTCGGGAAGCTTTGAATTGTCTAGCAATTCCGCAATTCCGTTCAATCGGAGCTATCCTTGGTCAATGGCCCATCTACCCGTTGGTAGCTGAAGATGAAATTGCAAATAAGTAGCGAACCCTAGAAAAGTTCTAGCGCCTGGGCGCTTTCGACCACAACCCAAATCAAGCCCACAACCAAGGAGCAGGCAACCAGGGCCGAAACGAGTTTTTTCAAGCGCTTGGACTTATCGTGACGATTGAGCTGATGGTACCGGAATCCGCTTTTTTGCAGAAAGCTCACGAACTGGGCATTCTGCATCCGAAAGTCGTCTGAACTGCGATCCAGCAACGCGTCGTTACGAACGCGCCTTTTGTGGAGCAAGTTAGACAGGAAGCGGAACATAAATGGATTGAAAATCGTTAACCGCCTTTCATCAAGTAGTTAATCGGTGCTAGTGACCGAGATTTCAGAAAAAGCGCTAATTTATTTCCGTTTGGGATGAAATTCGTTGAACTTGTTTCAAGGGTTGTTGCCAGACTGGTGTAGGAGAATTAGGAAGATCGATAATGTCGAAAAGTAGGCGGGTAGCGATTTGTGGCGCAGGAGCATGGGGAACGGCGATGGCATTGCATTTAGCTCGCCAAGGTTGCGAGGTTACCTTGGCGCCGCGACGGCAAGAACAGGTACTGGCGATTAGGGAATCTCGTGAGAATGAATCCTACTTGCCGGGATATGCTCTCCCTGACGAGATTCAGGTGACGATGCTGGAAGAGAATGTTCTCCAAGGCGTCTCCGCGGTGTTCTTGGCTTCGCCCTCCTACGCATTGAAAGAATGGCTGGAAAATATTGAGGCTTTAAACCTGTCAGGTGAAAAACGGCTATTCGTAAGCTTGGCTAAAGGACTAGAGTTGGATACTCTGGAAACGCCATGCCAGATGATTGCCGAAGCCCTGCCGGGCGTGATGGTTGCTAGTTTGTCTGGGCCCACCTTTGCCGGCGAGGTTGCCGAAGGGAAACCGGCGGCTATGACATTGGGGTGCGAATCGGAAGACCCACTAGTTAGCCAGATTCAAGAGGCGCTGAGCGGATCGAGCATGCGAATTTATCTCAGCGACGATTTAAATGGGGTCGAACTAGGCGGGTGTTTGAAAAATGTTTATGCAATCGCGGCAGGCTGCTGTCAGGGATTAGCTCTGGGGGACAATGCATTGGCGGCCTTGCTGACAAGGGCCCTGGCCGAAATGGTCAGAGTGGGGGTTGCCTTAGGCGCGAGGATGGAAACGTTCTACGGGCTCAGCGGGTTTGGCGATCTAGTGGCGACCTGCCATGGTGAATGGAGCCGCAATCGTACGTTTGGAGAAACGATTGCTCGGGGTGTATCCGCTAGGGAAGTCATATCATCGCAACGCACGGCAGTTGAAGGCTACCGGACGTCTCGATCATTCCATGAGATGTTGAGACAGAAGGGAATCGAGGCTCCGATACTCGAGCAGGTTTATCGGGTTCTATACGAAGATAAGACGCCGATAGCTGCCTTGGACGATCTGATGCGTCGGGACCTTAAGCGAGAGACCGATTGAGTTTAGCTTTTCATGAGATCGGTGACTTCCGAAGGCAAGCGTCGCGTATACTCCTGGATATGCTTCGATTTCGCGAACTCGGCCTACGGGACCATTATCGGTACTTTTGTCTATGCCACATTGTTCACTACGATTATAGCGGCTGACGAGGCGAGTGGCACTTTTATTTGGGGTGTTGCGGTTGCGATCTCTTCCGTTGCTATTGGCTTGCTGTCGCCGGTCCTCGGAGCGATCGCGGACGCATACAGCTGGAAGCGTCGGATGATGGGATCCTGCGTAATTATTTGTGCGATAGCTTCGTTCGCGTTGTTTTTTCCTACGCCGGGACAAGCCATTCTGGCCGTGACAGTTTTTAGTATTGGAACAATCGCCATCGAGCTCGCGATCGTATTCAATAATGCCTTTCTTCCAGAAATCGCTCCCAAGGAATCCCATGGGAAGGTTTCAGGGCAGGCTTTCGCTGCGGGTTATTCGGGTGGACTCGTTTGCCTGGGGCTTTCGCTTATTGGATTTATCGATACAGAAACGCCGTGGTTTGGCTTCTCCAAAGATGCTGCCCAGAACGTTCGAGCAACGAGTTTGCTTGTAGGCATTTGGGTATTGGTCTTCAGCCTGCCAATGCTCCTGCTTGTGAAGGAAAAGCTGAGGCCACGGCCCTCTCACGGAATGGGCAAAGTCGTAAGCAGCGCGGTCGGTAGGCTTGCGGAAACATTCCAACACTTGCGTTCTTACAAAAACATATTTTGGCTCTTCGTTTCTCGGATATTTTATAATGATGCCCTCGTTACTGCCTTCACTTTTGGGGCGATCTATGCGGCGGGAACGTTTCAGTTCTCGCCAGAGCAGATTCTCATTTTTGGAGTAGCGCTAAATGTGTTTGCTGGCTTGGGAGCCTATGGCTTCTCGTTCTTGGAAGATCGTATTGGTAGTCGTAAGACGATAATCATCTCTTTAGTTTGCCTTTCGGCGAGCAGCGCGGCGGCGGTCTTCGTTGAAACCAAAGCAGGATTTTGGGCCTGCGCCATCGTATTGGGAATCTTTATTGGGCCGAATCAATCAGCCAGCAGGGCCTTCCTAAGCCGCATAGCCCCCGAGGAAAAGGTCAACGAGTTCTTCGGCTTTTTCGCGTTCTCGGGAAAGGCGACTTCGTTCCTAGGGCCGTTGCTATGTGGCGCCTTAACAGCGACCTACGATAGTCAGCGTGTAGGAATGGCGATTGTTCCGTTGCTGTTTATCATAGGGTTGGTTGTGCTTGTCTTCAAGACGCGTCCTTTTCTGGCGGGAGAAAAGTAGCATGGGCATTCTGCCCGTTCAATAGCTGACGCCCGGCAACCAAGTGACCAGTTTCGGAAATACGACGACCAGAGCGAGAGCAATTAGTTGTATCACAATAAAGGGTACGACTCCTCGATAGAGGTGCTTCAGCTTTATTTCTGGCGGGCAAACGCCTTTTATATAGAAAAGGGCGAAACCGACTGGGGGCGTCAAAAATGAAGTTTGCAGAGCTACGGAGCACAAAATCGCGAACCAAATCAGAGCAGGTTTCGATGTGGCTTCCATGCCGCTATCAGCGAGCCAGGCCAAATCCATTCCTCCGATAATAGGCGCGACAATTGGAAGCATAATCATGGTGATCTCGATCCATTCTAAGAAGAAGCCGAGTATAAATATGATGGCGAGGATTACGAAGATAGTGCCGTAGTCGCCAGATCCTACTCCGAGAATCGCGTTGGCAATCATTTCGTCCCCTCCAAGTCGCCGAAGGACGAGAGAGAAGCAAGTCGCTCCAATTAGGATCGCTGCCAAGAAGCCCATCGTACTCATAGTATCATGCAGCGATTTGCGTAAGCTCTTCAAATTGAGTCTCCGGTTGGAAAAGGCCAAAATCATCGCTCCGAGAGCGCCCATACCGCTTGACTCAGTGGGAGTTGCGATACCGAAGAAAATGGATCCGAGAACGAGCATGATCAGGAAAAGGGCTGGCAAGATCGCGAGGGCTGATTCGATCCAATCTCGCGGTCTAAGCTTGACGATTTCCTTCGGTTTTGGAGCGGCTGATGGGTTCAGCTGGGCGTAGACGACTATGTAGAGCAAGTAGAGACCCGAAAGCACTAGGCCTGGGAAAACGGCTCCCATAAACAGGTCGCCCGTGGAGACGTCCAGTTGCGTGGACATCAAAATGAGCATGATGCTCGGGGGAATTAGAATTCCTAGCGTTCCTGCGCTGCACACAGTCCCGGCAGCGAAGGAAGGCGAATAGTTTACCCGCATCATAGCGGGCAGAGTAAGAGTGCCGAGCAGAACCACGGAAGCTCCGATGATGCCGGTTGATGCGGCAAGAAGAATCCCCATGAGTGTGACCGCAAGAGCGAGCCCGCCGGAAACCCGGCCGAGAATCTTTTGCTGGGCCAGCATCATTTTTTCAGCCACCCCGGATCGATCGAGGATGTTTCCCATGAGAATGAACATAGGGAGGGCCACTAGCACCTCGCTTTTCATGATCCCGAACACTCGATCTACTGTGATGGAGAAACGCAGGTAGCTAAGCCCGGTATAGACACCGAAAACTGCATCGAGCACGACGGCGATTGTCGTTACCGCCATAGCGGATCCGCCAAGAGCAAAGCCAACGGGAACTCCAAGAAATAGCAGCCCTATGAAGAGTCCCATAAGGACGAAAATGAGTATCGTGCTAGGATCCATGTACCTCCGATGGATGAATGTCTTCCTCCTCGTCGAGCCATATCAAAACGAGGCGGGCCAGCGATTCGATGATTAGCAGAAAGCAACTTACCGGGAGCAAGCCTTTCACTAACCATAGCCAGGGCATACCGCCAGGATTTGGGGAGCTTTCGTTAATCGAAAACGAATTAACTGCGTAGTCCCAGCCATTCCACATAAGGAAAGCGTACATGGGAATGAGGAACAGGGCAATTCCGACAAAATCGACTATGCGTTTCGTTTTGCCCGAATAGCGCTGGTAAACGAAATCGACCCTGACATGGCCATCGTGGGTCATCGTATAGGATAGTCCCAAAACGAGTGTCGCCGAGAACAAGTACCAAAGCGAATCCTCGAGCCGCGTATTGGTAATGCCAAAGGCGTAGCGCAGCAGTACTTGGATAACGATTGCTCCCAGGAGTATGGCCATCGACCAGGATGACGCTTTCCCGATCAAAGTAATCGCTTTTTCAATACGATGGGCGAGAGTTTTCATTTTCATCGCTCGCTCGCGAGCTTCCAAGATAAGGGACGAATAATAAACGCTATCTCAGAAAAGCCTTATCCGCCCAGGTAGCGTATTCCGCTCGGAAAGACTGTAAATCGTCCCACACTTTCTTGAAGAACGGGTCCTTGGCCGACTCTTCCGCCGCGACCTCTTCCCAGGTTTTCCGAAAAATCTCAATCATTTCAGGCGACCACTGTTTGACTTGCACTCCGCGTTCTTCATTGCGCTTCATAGCTGCGGCTTGGATAGCGGTGCAGTAGGCGATCGAATGGAGGATGCTCGATTTGCAGGCGGTTTCGATCTGGGCTTGCTGGGTATCGGTAAGACGTTCCCAAACGCTTTTGTTGATAATCAATTCGTGAGTAGTGGATTGCTGGTGCCACCCTGGAAAATAGTTGTAGTTGACGAGCTTGTGGAAACCTTGGCTTTCATCCACCGTAGGCAACGAGTACTCGGTAGCGTCGATCACGCCTTTTTCCAATGCGGGAAAAATCTCGCCTCCGGGTAGTACAGATACGGATACGCCGAGTTTTCCCATAATCACGCCACCAAGGCCAAAGAAGCGCATTTTCAAGTCCTTCAAATCGTCGACGGATGTAATTTCGTTGGCGAACCAGCCGCTCGTTTCAGGAGGGATGATAGCACAGACGAACACTTTTACGTCGAAGCCATTCGTGTCGTACATTTCTTGGTACAACTTCATTCCGTTGCCTTCGTAGAGCCATGAAAGAAACTCGGAAGAGTTTGGGCCGAAGGGTATAGCGCAAAAAAGCGGGGCGGATGGAATTTTGCCTGCCCAGAATCCCGCAGCTCCATATCCCGCATCCACTTTTCCGTCGGAAACGGCGTCTAGAATCTCTAAGGGCCCAACCAGGGCGTTTGGCTCGAATATTTCGAAGGTCACATTTCCACCGCTGACGCGATCGAGCTCATCGGAAATGTGAGTGAGCTGTTCGCCGATCACATTGACCGAAACAGGTATGAACGAAGCGAGTTCTATCCTAACTTTCCGATCTTGAGCAGCAGCTCCTGAGGAAGCGTTTTCCGCATGGGACCCCCCGCAACCTGCGAGAAGCGATACGATGGCAATAGGGATGAGAATGAGCGCTGAGTTTGGCATAGGGAGCATAGAATTCGCGTCTACAAAGAGGGTAGCTCAAAGCGAACGACTCAATTAGGCCGTTCACTGCTAGTATAGAGGTTTCATGCTCGGAAGCTCCAAGGGACACGGCAACTTCTTTTTGCCGTCTATCGCGAACCTAGCCAGAATCCGGAGATGGAGATAGTACTCGGTATTCCGTATCCGCTGGCAGTCTATGAGTGAGAGACTGTGGCAAGTCGCTGCTGCATGGGTTCGATAAGCGCTTGCAGGTCATCGCATTGGCCAATTTCGTTAGCGGTCATGAATGGCGCGATAGACTCGCCTCTTTCGATGAAAACGGCTGGGAGCTCGGCTTTCACGTCTGGATATTTCTCGGTGAATTCGTTTCGATGCAGGAAAGTTTTTTCGATTTCGAGCTCATCAATGAAATCCCGCCATGCGCCCTGCATGCTGGTCAGCCCATAGGTAATTTGGCACAGCTGGCACTTATAGTTAGAAGGAGACAGGACCTTGTGAATGGTGTCTGTCATGGCATTGAAAATGCCAGCGTCGGCATTGTAGACGAAAATCAGTTTCATAGGTGTCACCGTCGTAGGAACGATCTGAAAGGTGAATTGAATGACTATGTGGGCGGGAAAAAGCTACCGGCGCGTCAGCGCTCAGCAGGTTTTGCCGATTCTCACAGAGGATCCAAGAAAGTTAGCTACGTCTATCGGCTCAGGATAGCGTCATTGAATCGCCGGAATCAGAAACCATGAAAACCATATTGGGAAGTATTTGTGTTGGTCTACTGCTTTGCCTCGCGACCGCTGTTCAGGCCATTGTGTGGACTGACGATCAGAGCATTGGAAAGCGCCTCAAAGAGGGGGAATCGTTTTCGGGAACATTCTAACTGGATAGTTTTGATCCGCTTCTCCACACGATTTCTAGCGTCTCGGTATCGTTCGCGTTTTCTGACGGCCGGCGTTGGGGCGACATTCAAGGGGACTGGGCGGATATTAAGGTTGGGTCGGATTGGATGTGGACCGGTTTGGAGGTGGATGGGACCAGGCGTTTCGGCTTTGATTGGGTGAGCGAGAGTTTGGGCGGGCATTTAATTGCGGATCCACAGTGAAATGGGTCTTTGGGATATCTTGTTCGGGCTGTTGATTTCCAGGGATGGAGAAGTCGAAACAATTTTCGTCTCGAGCGAGCTCGCATAACTGCTTGGGGAGAAGAAAAATCTTCCCATCACAATGTGCCGGATAGTGGGCACAGGTTGATTCTGTTCGGGTTGGGATTTGTCGCTTTAGCGGGTTGGTCCCGATTTGCCAATAAGCGAAGCTAGGGTTGAAAATTCTGGTGATTAGCAAGTAAGCCGAGCCTGATCGCTCATTTTGCTTTCGCAAAGGGTGTTTGCTCGCAGATCGACTGCTACCAATTGGGAGCTCTCTACCTCGAAGCCACGAAAATGGCTCGCTTGGGAGCGGGGTAGCCTTCGATGGTCTTTGTGGGGTCTTTGGGATCGAGAAATGTCCTTAAAGAGTCGAAATGCATCCACTCGGTGCTCCGCTGCTCTTCAAAAGTAGTCGAGGAAACATCGACGAGATTGATTCCTCGATAGCCACAGCGTTTCAGCCAGGCTTCCAAAGTTAGGCAACTGGGGATGAACCAAGTGTTTCGCATTTTGGCATAGCGACCTTTAGGGAGGAGGGAATATCCCTCCGATCCGTTGACAACGAGAGTTTCCAAAATCAGCTCTCCTTCTGGAGCGAGAAGGCTCCGTATCTCAAAAAGGTGATCAAGCGGAGAACGCCGGTGATAGAGAACTCCCATTGAAAACACCGAATTGAATGCGGGTATAGCTTCAGGAAGCTGTTCAATCGAGAAGGGGATCACCCAAGACGGTACGGATTCGGGCAGGTATCGGTGGGCGAACAGCGACTGGACCACGTAAAGGAGATAGGGATCGATTCCCAACGCTAGCTTGGTCCGTTCGCCAGCCATTCGATAGGCGTAATATCCATTGCCCGATCCGATATCGAGTACCAGGCGATCTTGAAGAGGTGAGATTGCGTTCTTCAATCGATCCCACTTTAGGTTGGAACGCCACTCTGTATCCAATTCTACGCCGAAGTAGTTCCATGGCCCTTTTCGCCAAGGGCGAAGAGACCCGAGGCATTCTTTCAGTACATGCCGTTGATCTTCCGGCAGATCGTTTGGGTGGCCAATGGTAATAGCTTCTTGATCATAATGCAGGCAACTGGGCAGGGCCTGGGGCATTCTTTCAAAGGAGTTGATCCAACCAGGTAGATGACCATTGTTCGAAGCGTAGAGGTTGTCCTGAATTCCGCGGGCGATGTCGTCGAGCCACGGATGCAGATCCGTGTTCCCTATCTGATCGAGCAGGGGTTGGTAGATCTGATTGAACATTTCTTGGCGAATATTGGAATACTGTTAGGTATCAACTAATCAATGACTACTTGATTGCGAGGAGAGAGGCGAAATTAAAACACTGAAACCATACTTCGCAATGGCTGAAACCCGCCTTTTCTAGGCTCGCTTTGTGCTCCTCGATCGTCTCAGGCTTCAGCACGTCTTCCAAGGCCGCCCGTTTTTGACTGACCTCCATATCGCTGTAGCCATTCGATCGCTTGTAATCGTGATGAAGTTCGAATAGCGATTTTTGGATACAAGAATCGTTGAATCGAATTTTTTCCGACAATAGCAAGGCGCCTCCAGGGTTCATTCCGCTGGCGACTTTGCTCAGCAGGGGAAGGCGCTTGTCAATGGGCACGAATTGCAGAGTGAAATTCAGTAGGGCGATGGAAGCGTTCGAGTACTCTGTTTCCAGAATATCCTTACAGCTCAATTCCCAAGTCTGCTCTAGATTCGCGGCTTTGAGATTATCCGCGCATCGATCTAGCATGGGCTGAGCGTTGTCGATGCCGACGAGCTCCGTCGAATTGGGTAGGCCATCAGCGATAGCAATCAATCCGGCTCCGATTGAGCATCCTAGGTCGTAGGCTTTAGTACCCTGTTGGCCGAAGCGTTTCGCGATCAAGGGCATCAATGAAAGCGTCATTCCATATCCGGGGACGGATCGACGAATCATATCGTCGAAAACTTGGGCTACTGAATCGTCAAACACGAAGCTCCCGATCTGCTCGATCGGTCTGGCGAACAGTTGGTCTTTGGAGCCATCCGGTGGGTGCATGCCGCCAAACAATCTTTTGAGAACCGATTCCGCAAGCGGTTTTACGGCTTGTCGAGCGGCGGAAAATTTGCGGTTAATGGCCCAATGGCTAAAAAGAATGGAAAGTGGGTTGTGGGGATACTCTTGGTAGTCGTGGGTGTATTGGCCTTCATTTCAACACGTTTGAAACAGGACATGATGGACCGAGCTCCGGAGTCCGGAGAGCAGGAAACGGGATCGCCTTAGGTGCCTATTTCGGTCTGCGGAGATTCTTTCGATTTTTCTGGTACAGCGTTTGCGATGGCGGAGTCTGCCAATCTGCCGTTTTTGCTTCTTGTTTGACCTGCCGCGGGCAACCTCTATCCCGTTTGGGTTCTCGAAAAGTCATGAATCGAGTTTTCATCAAGACCTACGGATGCCAAATGAATGAGCGAGACAGCGAACAGGTCGCTTCCTCGCTGCGCGATCGTGGCTACTCGGTGGTCGATAACGAGTTTGATGCGGATGTCGTGCTTTTAAATACTTGCAGCGTCCGAGATCAGGCCGAGCAAAAGGCTATTGGCAAGGCCGGCTATCTGGCCAAACGCAAGAAAACGGATCCGAATTTCATGATCGGGGTCATGGGCTGTATGGCCCAGAATCGCGGGAGCGAGCTCCTGGAGCGTCTCCCGGATTTGGACCTGGTGGTAGGGACGCAACGGTTTCATGCGGTTCCAGACCATTTGGACCATTTGGTTCAGAGCTACGCGGCCCAAGGTCCGCGACCTTCGTCGATCGTGGATTTGGACGAGGAGGCGGATTCCCAGAATACGATCAAAGACCATTTGCCCAAAGATAATCAAGTGCGAGCTTTTGTATCCATTATGCAAGGATGCAATATGAATTGCGCCTTTTGCATCGTCCCGAAGACTCGGGGAAGCGAACGCTCGCGGCCGATGGAGCACATTGTCGAAGAAATCGAAGAGTTGGCGGAACGAGGCGTGAAGGAAGTGACGCTTCTCGGTCAGATCGTTACCAGCTATGGCCGCCGGGAGTTTCCAGTAGTCGGCGGGAAGTCGCCCTTCGTGCAACTGATAGAAAAAGTTAACGATATTGCAGGCATTGAGCGGATCCGATTCACGTCCCCGCATCCCCGAGGTTTCAAGCAGGATTTGGTCGAGGCCTACAGGGACGTACCCAAGCTATGCGAGTATGTGCATCTGCCTTTACAAGCAGGATGCAACAAGACATTGCGGGCGATGAATCGGCCTTACACCAAAGAGCGCTACCGTGAGATTGTGGAGTCTTTGCGAGCAGTGGCTCCGGATATGTACTTCTCTACGGACATTATCGTTGGATTTCCGGGAGAAACGGCTGCGGATTTTGAGGAGTCGGCAGAATTCTTCGAGGACATCGGTTTTGATATGTCCTATATTTTCAAATACAGTATCCGTTCTGGCACTTTGGCAGCGGACATGAACGACCAGGTGCCGACTGGAGAAAAAGAGCGGCGCAATCAAGTTCTGCTGGACATTCTCTCGAAGCGCTCGCTTTGGAGGAATCAGCAGCTCGTCGGGAAAACCGAGGAAGTGCTTGTCGAAGGGCCAGCGAAAAAGGGTGACCGGTTTACAGGAAAAACGCGGGGATATCGCAATGCCCTTTTCGATGGCGACGAACGACTGATCGGCCAATTGGTCCAACTAAAAGTAGATAGGGCCACGGCGAGTTCGATTTACGGAGACCTTGTCCTGGCGGGAGTAGATATAGACTAAGATTTTTATCACCATGGAATTGACCTTGTTTCAATCTACCTTGCTGGCGGGCGTGCTGCTCATCGCGCTTGGAGCCTTGTTTGCTTCAACCAGTAAGCGAGTCACTAGTCTGGTTAAGTCGTTTCCGAGATCGCGTTTAGCGGCCTATGTGACGATGGGGCTAGGCGGAGCGTGGACCTTGTACGAGGTCGCCAATTTGGGAGAGGCCAACTATGGAGAATATCGACAGTATATATTCGTAGCCTTTGCGTTGATTGGATTGCTGTCGTTTAAATACGTGCCCGATTTTCTGTCAGTCAGAGGCGCTTGCATCATCTACCTCCTCTTAGCCAACTTGATATTGGGAGGAGCCTTCGGGCGTTATGAAGAGCCTTTGCGGTTGTTTATGGTAGCTCCAATTTATGTGGGTATCGCCATATCCCTCTATCTGGGATATTCTCCATTTCGTATGCGGGATTTCTTTTCTTGGCTCTTCGCTACTGATGGTCGCCCGCGTAAGCTTGGGTTAGCGTTTTTGATTTACGGAGGGTTTGTTAGCGCGCTCGCGTTTGCATACTAGGGTAGTCTAAAGGGGCTATATCGTTTGTATCGATTAAATGGATCCGATTCCCGAAAATGAGATCGCTCTCTTGCTGATACTAGCGGGCCCCGCCGGTAGCGGAAAAACGACACTGTGCGATCGCCTGGTGGATGAATACGATAGCGTAGAGCGTGTAGTTACTTGCACGACTCGGGCGCCTCGCGAAGGCGAAGAGGACGGGGTGGATTATTTCTTTTTATCGAATGAACAGTTCGATGCCAAAGTTGAGGCTGGGGAGTTCCTCGAATGGGCCCATGTGCATACTTATCGCTACGGGACTCTGAAATCTACCATCGAGTCCAAGCTGAAAGACGATGTGGATCTTGTCATGAATATCGACGTCCAGGGAGTCGCTGCTGTGCAAGAGGCTGCTCGAGAGCAGCCGACGATCGATCAGCGTCTCGTGACGGTATTTCTAATGCCAGCGAATTTCGACGAACTGAAGGCTCGCCTCCGCGGGAGAGGCAAGGATGACGAAGCGGAAATCGCTCGTCGGATCGAATCCGCGGAAAAAGAGATCGAGCAATGGCGATCCTTTGACTACTTGCTGCGTTCCAGCTCGAAAGCCGAGGATTTTGCAGCGATCACCAGCATCTGGCAGGCCGAAAAGCGACGCGTTTGCCGGTACGCTTAAGGAGCAGGGAGGTCCGGCTCTGTCGAAGAGACGCAGATCGAGCCCAAGTTGAGTAACATCATTTGATGAGGGTAGCGGCCGACCTCCGGACGGCTATTCAACGATGCGATCGTAAATCTGTTCGAATTGGCTGCCCGCTACCTTCCAATCGTCCCCGGGGTATTGAACCAGGGACCTCTTAAAATTTCTTCAAACGGCATTTTCTCAGGAGATTCGCCAAATTTCAGACGCATTCGAGGCAATCAATAGTTCGAAATGGCCGTAATATCCCGCTGAGCGCTTTCGATAACGGTTTGTTGTCGATCGGCGCGTCTAATTCGACCTCCAGTACCTCTATAATTGAAACTCCAGAAAAAAGGCATTTGAAAATGGGAGAAGCCGCCATATCATTTTCAGCCAGTTCGACTGATTCAAGTACGATGACCACCAAACAGCAATCGGCGGGAAGGGCGGAGCTTAGCGACGCAGAACTCGTAAAGGCTGGCTATCGTTACGCTTTGTCGATCGCCCGCCACCACCAGGATGCAGAGGATTTGGTACAGCAAGCTGCCCACCTTCAGGTAAAGAATCGGAAGACTGGAGCTTTGTGCACGCTGTACGTGGCCAGTATGAACGGATCGCTTTCCTCTCTCAAGTCCATAGATCAGCATGTGGGTCTAGAAGCTCACGAGATCGATATTTGGGAAGACTCGGACAGATTGTTCGCTCTGGTTGATTGAATCGGCGAATCGAAGTTCGAATTGTCGCTATTCGACATTTTGAACAGCCGTATTCAGCTATCAGTTACCTTTAATAGCCGACTGCATAGGCACCATTGGTCGTACCATTCGCCACTGGATCCACCTCTGGAATAATAGATTTCAAAGTGCTTGGCCATCATTCTTAGGATATCGTTTTCCGTGAATACAGTGCGGGCCTCTTCGGAGCAAACTTTGAAGGGCGGATCGCGAAACCATGATGAAAAAAGTTTTCCGTCTGGCTTGAGTATTCGCGCTATCTCCTCGAGGTAGCGTTTACAAACCATTTGCGTTCCCAAGTGAGTGAATACGGAGCCCGTAATTACCGAATCGAAGCTATCATTTTCAAAGGGCAGAACGACTTTTTCCGGGCTCAACTTCCCCTTGGGGTTGTACATCCTATTTCGGACATTAAGATGAACGAACCGGGCGAAGGGGATCCTAGAAGCCAGCTCGCGATTGCAAAACTGGATGCTTTTGATGACAGGATCTACTCCCGTGTAGCTTCTTATGCCCGTATTAACCAGACCCGCAAGTTGGCGACCATTGCCGCACCCCAGATCCAAGACGTCGGCATTTTCCGTGGCGATGCCCTGTTCTACAAGTTCTCGACCCTCATCTATACTAGCGTCAATTCCAGCTTGTACATCGGGTAGATGACCGTGCGTCGCTCTTTTAAGGATCTCTTCCCACTCGATATTTTTCTCTAAATTATCAAACACGCCTATCGGATAATTTGAACAAATTTTCAAGTCAAACTTGAAGCCCACAGAGTCTATGTTCGGGAACGCTTAGACCGCTTCGTTAGCAACTTGCCATGTGGAGGTCTGCGTGAGATATCAAGTCACACGTTTTCCCAAACCTATACCATTCGTTCACTCGTTTTGGGAATTGGCATTAATTACAGATCACTCATGCAGATTGACTTTCCTTCGAGCCTGGCGGCTCTTCGTCTTACTTTGGCTATTTTTTACTCCCTATTGGGCGGTTTCGCTATAGGGGAGCGCCCAAACATTCTATGGATCACCAGCGAGGACAATGGGATATCATGGGTGAGCTGCTATGGCGGAACTAACGCCAGTACACCGGCGATTGACCAATTGGCGAAGGAGGGATTTCGCTACACCAACTGCTTTGACAATGCTGCTGTTTGCGCTCCGACTCGATCTGTCTGGATTACGGGGATGTACGGGATTTCCAACGGAACGCAGCCGATGCGGAGCCGCAATCTGATTCCCCACGAACAGATCAAGTACTATCCGGATCTTCTCAGGGAGGCAGGCTATCATACGTCGAATCCAGGTAAGACCGACTATAACATCGGCGGCCGGGAGGACAAAGATTGTTGGGATTACAAGGGAGGCGAGGAGCCTTATGGCTGGCGTCTGCGCAAGCCGGGGCAACCTTTCTTCGCGATTGTCAATATCGGCGACAGCCATGAAAGCCGTGCTCATGGAAGCTTAGACGAGATCAGGAAAGATCCGGCTAAAATGAAGCTACATGCCTATCACCCCGATCTTCCGGTGATAAGGAAGAACTACGCCAAGTACGCGGAGGCGGTCGAAAACATGGACCGAAAAGTACAGCAAACTATCGACGCCCTCAAGGCTGATGGACTCTACGAGGACACGATTATAATTTACAACTCGGACCACGGTGGGGTGATGGCCCGCAGCAAGCGCTTCCTTTACTCCAGCGGCGTTCATTGCCCGCTAGTAATTCGAATTCCCGAGAAGATGAAACACCTCTATCCGGGTAGCCGGCCGGAAACGACTGTGGACCGATTGGTCAGTTTCGTTGATATGCCGAAAACGTGGCTGAGCCTTGCTGGCGCGGAGATCCCCAACACATTCCAGGGTACGGTCTTTTTGGGAGATGGTATGGAACCCGAGCCCGAATATCACTTGGGCTTCCGAGAGCGAGCGGACGAAAGACTCGACCATGTCCGACTTATTCGAACAGGACGTTATTCGTATCATAAAAACTACTACCCGTTTGCTCCCGCTGGGCATCATTTGGCCTATCTTTGGAAGGCTCAACTGACGCCAGCCTGGGAGCAGCATCACCGGGATGGCAAGACGAACGCGATTACGGGTCGGTTCTTCGAGCCACGCGTCACTGAAGAGTTCTACGACAACCAAAGCGATTTCGACAACGTACACAATTTGATCGACGCCCCCGCCCATCAAGAGCGGATTGCCAAGATGAGGGCGGCATTGCGGCAAAAGCAACTCGAACTGCGTGACTCGGGTATGTTGCCGGAAAAAATGCGAGAGCGACGAGCAGCTGAAAACAATCTTACCATTTACGAGATGGTTCGAAACGAGAATCTGTATCCGCTTGAGTCTTACCTAAACGCTGCCGATCTAGCTCTGGAGCGAGACAAATCGAATCTGGAGGCATTCGTTGAATGGATGTCGGACGACGACGAAGGCATACGGTGGTGGGCGATTGTCGGATTGCGTTTGCTCGATGATGCTGCTCGCCCTGCGAACGCGATCCTGAAGAACGCCCTCAAGGACGAATCGCACGAAGTACGCATGATGGCTGCCTGGATATTGATCGGCTTGGGACAAGGCGATCAAGCGTTGGAAACACTCGACGAGCTTGTATTTGAAGGCACTGAAAACGAACCCATGCTTCACAATGTTATCGACTGGATCGGCGAGCCCGCATTTCCACTGGTGAGAAAATATCTCGACAACGGAGGCAGTCGCGAGGGCCGATACGGTATCAGCATCTTTGCGCGAATCGCCCAGGTGCAAGGCTGGTAAAGCTGGCCTACTGCCCTACGAGCTCATCCCATACGGCCTGTATTTCTTTCCTGGCTACGACTGCGTCTTGCCAAACGTTAGGAAAACAGTCGAGGGCATATCCAGACCCTTTAGGGCCGAGTTCCACCACAGCCCACAGCGTTTGCCCAGGCTGAGGTCCCGCTAACCAAGTTTCCAAGGCTGGGCGGAGGAAACAGTCTCGCCAGGCTATAAAGTCCAAGTCCAAGTCGCCCTTACCGTTCGTTATGGGAGTTTGGCAATGTGATCCCGTGAAGGTGCGAAAATGAATAAGCTCGCTAGACTGGAAGAGGTCGACTCGGTATTCCGAGAAGCGACTCCAGAAATCTTCTGGTCTGAGGTGTTTGATGATGGCCGGATGGGAATAGTCGAAATTGACGCGCAGGGTCTCGTCGTAGAGGCTTTTGTATTCATCGATCAATGCCAGGCCTTTTTCAGGGGTTTCGGTAGCCGTATCGCGATGCCATTCGATCGCGGGCTTGAGCCCTATGGATTGCCCGTATTGCAGAGCGGCTCGAGCCACCTCTACGGCTTCAGGAATAGGCGTATCGTGGTCGCAAAGCTGAACATTGACATGGACGCAGCCTGTATCGCGGAACCGATCGAGTTTGGATTCCGCCTCTTCGACGCTGCCAATGTCGACCATGCCGATGAGCGTTAATCCGCTATTCTGGCATGCCTGAACGGTTGACGGATTCGCTCCTGCACTGAACCCGACAAATCCGGCTTCCTTGGCTTCCTGCGTTTTGCGATCCATCGACCACTCGTCGGATTCGGAGGGATGCCGCATAAGAGTCCATTCTGCGGCGCAGAGATTTAGTCTAGGTTTTGACACGCGGACCGCATTTCAGGTTTATAGGGTCGCCGTGTCAAAGCCTATGCAGACCAGTATAGTTGCTGGGAAATGGTCCACGGCCTGAGGGTGAATCTTCGCTAGGTCCAGTGCCAGCGGTTAGACTTGGCCACCATTTCGATTTGGAAGACCGAAATGTTCCTCCCAACCATTTGCCGAGCGCTTCACTCGTCCCACTCGATATCGGCTCCGAGCTTGCGGAGGTTTTCCGCGAAGTAGGGATGGGCTCGGCGAATCGGATCGGCTTTGCGTACAATGCTTTTGCCCTCGATGCTGGCGGCCATCATGTAGAGGGCAACGGCGGCCCGAATGATATAGGGCGGTTCCACGGATGCCGGGCGCAAGGTTCGGTTTCCGAATACGATGATCCGGTGAGGGTCACTCATAACCGCGTGGGCTCCGAACTTGGTCAGCTCGGGAAGCCAAGAAAAGCCGCCCTCGTAGACCTTGTTCCAGAAGTGCATGACGCCGTCGGCCTTGGTGGCCAGGGCGATCATCAGGGGAAGCAGGTCGACGGGGAAGTAGGGCCAGGGAGCCGCTTCGATTTTCGGAAGCAAGTTTGTCGTATAAGGCTGTTGAATACTAAATCGCTGGTTGGCCGGACAGACGGCAGTGTCCCCGTCGTGATGAATCTCGACGCCCAGTTTGGCGAAGCTCCTCCCGATCAGATCGAAATGCTGGGGCGTGGAATCGCTGACTTCCACATTTCCTCCAGTAATAGCGCCGAGAGCCAGAAATGTGGCGACCTCATGGTGATCGGATGAAATGCGGGCGCTGGCGCCGCCGAGGGCGTCTATCCCAGTAACCTTTAGAACGCTGGTGCCGATACCCTCGATTTGGGCTCCCATGGATGCGAGAAAGCGGCAAAGGTCCTGAACATGCGGTTCGCTGGCGGCATTGGTCAGCCTCGATTGGCCTTTGGCGATCGAAGCGGCCATGACAAAGGTTTCGGTGGTCGTTACCGACATGTAGTCGGCCCAATGCTCGGCTCCGGTAAAGCCTCCATCGGCAGCGATATGCAGTTCATCATTGTGAGTGATCCTCGCGCCGAGATGCTCGAGAATTTCCAGATGCGGGTCCAGCTCCCGAATTCCCAGGGCGCAGCCTTTTGGATTGGAATCAAGATTGATGCGATTAAAGCGATAGAGCAGTGGAGCGAAAAGCAGCACGGACGAGCGCATCCCTTGAGGCAGGTCTTTCGAATCGAAGGAATCTGTCAGGTTGGAATGATCCAGCCTCATGGTTTTGGCATCGCGATTCCAGTCGATTTGCGAGCCGATTTGCCGGAAGAAAGCGACGAGCTTCTCGATATCCGTTATCGCCGGGACGTTGCTCAGCTCCACGGGATCTGAAGTGAGCAGGCTCGCGCACAATATGGGCAGAACTGCGTTTTTGTTTCCCGAAGGAGCTATTTTCCCGCTCAGCGGCTTTCCGCCATGTACGATTAAATCTGCCATAAGAAGAGGTAGAGCAGAGACTCAGTTCACTCGGACTGATTTTCAACGCCAATATTCCAGGCTACTCCCGCGTTGAGTCATAAACGATCAATAAAGATTGATCTTTGACCGTTTATTATCATGAACGAGCACTCCCGACATCTAGGCCGTGCCAGGTGATTGGGGTAAAAACTCCTCCAATACGATAACAGCTATAGATTCACGAGGATCCTGATCTCTAGGACAGGCACCCGAAATGAAAACGATACCAGAATTCCTTCGTCGGAAAGCGGCAAGGTCGCCTATCACTATGGCGACCTGTTACGATGCTGCTACTGCCAAAATCTTGAACGACACGAGCGTGGATGCTCTATTAGTCGGCGATTCCTGCGCCATGGTTGTCCATGGGTACGATAGTACCGTTCATGCGACGGTGGAAATGATGGCAAGCCATACGGCCGCGGTTCGCAGGGGATCTGCTGACAAGGTCATTATCTCGGATTTGCCGTTTCTATCTTACCGAGGAAGCGAAGACGTCTCAACCCAAGCGGTTTCGACTCTCATGCGGGCGGGGTCGAATGGAGTGAAAATCGAGCGCTGCAAGGGCAACACGGAGCTGATTACTCGATTGGTCGATGCAGGAGTTCCGGTGATGGGGCACTTGGGGATGACGCCTCAGTCGGTGAATGAGTTTGGCGGTTTCAAGATGCAGGCCAAAGATGAGCGAGCTGCTCAAACTTTGCTCGAAGAAGCGCTGGAGCTAGAGGAAGCCGGATGTTTCTCGATCGTGTTGGAGTGCATTCCGAGCTCGGTAGCGGAACGGGTGACCGATGCCTTAGAGATCCCGACGATCGGCATCGGGAGCGGTCCTTCCACCTCTGGCCAGGTTCTAGTGATCAACGATATTTTGGGACTGGATTCTACGTTCCAGCCGTCTTTCGCTCGCCGCTACATGGATGGCGATCAGATGGTCGCTCGGGCGGTAGAGGGGTACTGCGAAGATGTCCGCGAAGGCGAATACCCGAATGAAGGAGAGTTTCGGCCATGATTCCCGTGTTTAGAAAAAAGGAGGAATGGTCGTCCTATCGAGATGGACTGCCTGATGCGAAAACGCTCGGCTTCGTGCCAACAATGGGAGGCTTGCACGAAGGGCACTGTTCCTTGATACGGCGATCGCTGGCGGAAAATGATTTTACGGTTGTCAGTATTTTTCTTAACCGAACCCAGTTCAACAACGTAGCGGATTTCGAGTCCTATCCCGCGAATTTCGAGCAGGATGTGGCTTTGTTGCAAGACTTGGGAATAGGTGCTGTATTCGCTCCTGATTACGATTCGATGTATCCAGATAATTATGCATATGTCGTCAGCGAGGCCTTGGACTCCAAGCCGATGGAGGGAGCCGAACGTCCTGGCCATTTCGATGGCGTTTTGACAGTCGTGTTAAAATTGCTGAATATCGTTAGCCCAGATCGAGCTTACTTTGGAGAGAAAGATTACCAGCAGCTTCAGTTGGTGAAAGGAATGGTTCAGGCGTTTTTCCTGCCTGTGGAAATCGTCGCTTGCGAAACGGTAAGAGCGGAAGACGGATTAGCCCTGAGTTCCCGAAATCATAGGCTTTCTCGTGAAGCCCGAGCGTTGTCAGCTATGTTTCCTCGGATACTGAATACATCGGAAGATTCTAAAGAAGCTGAGTGCGAGCTGAAAAAGGCTGGATTCGATGTTGAATACGTCGAAGACAAGGATGGGCGTCGGTATGGGGCGGTCCGATTGGAAGGCGTTCGCTTGATCGACAATTTCGCTCTGCGGACCATAAGCCAAAAGATTGAGAGGTCCAGGCGATGAACTTGTGTATAGATGTAGGAAATTCTCAGTTGCACGGAGCCGTCTATCGACATTCAGGTGAGCTGAAAATGCAGTTGCGAAAAGAGTCCTCGAATCGGGTTTCCAGCGACGAGATGGGGCTTTTCTTGGTTTCCGCCCTTAGGGAAAAGGGGATCGATCCAGGCTCGATCAGCCGCATTGGGATCAGTTGCGTTGTGCCGGAAGAAACGCACACGCTTCGGGTTGCCTGTCGAGAGTATTTCAATACAGAGCCGCTCTTTTTGGAGGCCGGGGTGAAAACGAAACTCAAGATTAAGACGCGAAACCCGCTGGAGGTTGGAGCGGATCGTATCGCCAATGCGATTGCGGCTTCTGAGCTCTACCCGAATGGAAACGTTGTCGTCGTCGATTTCGGGACTGCCATCACGGTCGATGCGGTTAGCGTTGAGCGGGAGTATCTAGGTGGAGCGATTTGCGCGGGTCTAGTTTTGGCCATGGAGGCTTTGGGAACGAAAACAGCGAAGCTGCCTCACGTTGAGATCGTCCGTACGAATCGAGCCTTAGGAAAATCTTCAATCGAAAGTATCCAAAACGGCCTGTACTTTGGCTATCTTGGACTAGTGAGAGAGCTAGTTGGCCAGATCGGCAAAGAAGCGTTTGGGCTGGATTCCTACAAGACGATTGCGACCGGAGGGTACTCTCAGTTGTATAGAGACGAAAACCTTTTCGACGAAATCATTCCCGACTTGGTGCTCCAAGGCGTGAATACAATTTTAAAATTAAATCCGATCGAAGGAAAGCCAGGTCCCGAGATCGTGGACAGATCATGAAACGTTCAATGCTCAAATCGAAGATCCATCGAGCTACGGTAACCAATGCGGATCTTGAATACGAAGGCTCGATTAGCATCGATCCTGCTCTTTGCGGGGCGGCCGATCTCGTCGAATTTGAAAAAGTCGATGTATACAACTGCGACAACGGGAATCGCTTCCATACCTACGTTATATGGGGAGAGGCGGGAGAAATCTGCATCAACGGGGCGGCGGCTCGACTCGCTCAGCCGGGAGACCGCGTGATTATCGCGAGCTACATTGAGGTTGATGAACAGGACATTGACGCGTTTTCACCCAAGCTGGTTTTAGTGGATGAGAAAAACGGCGTTTCGTCCCTGAAAAATCCAGGTGTTCGACGACCTTAACGAACATAATTCGTTCGTCTATCTCATCGACTAAAGACCAAATGCGTTTTTCTGTTCAGCCACGAGGCGGTGACTTTCGATTTCTTCGGGTAGCTCGTATTTAGTTTCTCGTGGCAGCTCGTTGATCAGCCGGGCGGCTACGGCCTCGAGGTCTTTTAATTCGCACTCCCAAATCACTAAAACGTTCCAACCGGCCTTCTGGAGAGCAGTTTGATTTCGGCGATCTCGTTCGACGTTTTTGCGAAACTTGGGGAGCCAGTAGTCCTGATTGGATTTTGGCGTGGTAGCGATTTTGCAATTGGGATGCCGATGCCAGAAGCAGCCGTGGACGAAGACGACGGTTCGGTATTTGGGTAAGACGATATCCGGTTTTCCCGGCAGCTTCTTGTTGTGAGGACCGTTGACGGTAAAGCGGTATCCCAGGTTGTGCAGCAGGCTGCGAGCGATGAGCTCCGGTTTCGTATTCCGGCTCCCCACACGGCTCATCACCCAGGAGCGATGCAACTTGGAAATCTTGTCCGGCATTGAGATAGTAAAGATTGATGTCCTCGGGAATGGCCTTCGAACGGCGAATCTTGGATTAGTCCTATGGCCTTGTCTGGGCTAAGACAACGTAGATGTACAAAGCTCGAGCAAGTTTTTGGCAATCGATTAGGTTGGATTCGCATAAATGCGATTGCCCTGAGGAAAAGAGCTGGCACGCTATGGCCGCTACAGGAACTACCTGAAAGAGATTCGAATATGCAGGGGAAAAGATTTTTTAGGGCCGTTGCTGGTCTGGGATTAACGATTTTGGGGCCGATGGTGGTATGGGCATCGCTCAATATTGAGTTCGAGGAGTACGACCTGCCCAATGGGCTGCACGTCATTTTGCATCGGAATACCGATGCCCCGGTCGTTTCGACCTACATGCTGTACCATGTTGGCAGTAAGGACGAGCGGCCGGATCGTACGGGTTTCGCCCACTTTTTTGAGCATCTCATGTTTGAAGGGAGCGAAAACATTGATCGGGGCCAAATTGACAAGCTCATCTCAGGAGCTGGCGGCAACTTGAACGCGTCGACTTCCTTCGATCGCACTGACTACTATATCAATCTTCCGTCCAACGAATTGGAACTGGCGCTGTGGATCGAGTCTGAACGCTTGCTGCACGCGGTAGTCGACGAAACGGGTGTGGAGACGCAGCGGGAAGTGGTCAAGGAGGAGCGGCGGTCGCGCTATGATAATCAGCCCTATGGGTCTTTGATGGAGAATATGGCGGCGGCAGTATTCGCCAACACGTCTTATGCTTGGACGCCGATTGGTTCTGCCCAGTACATCGACGAAGCGACGATCGACGAATTCCGCGAGTTCTACAAAAAGTGGTACGTTCCCAACAATGCGATCTTGTCGATTGCTGGCGATATCGACATCGAAAAGACCAAGCGGCTCGTTGATCGATATTTTGGCGAGATCCCCAAAGGTCCCGAACCTGATCGTGTCGATATCGATTGGCAGCTTGATGTAGACGGGCTCCAGAAGATCGTGGAGGAGCCCATGACCCCGCTTCCTGCGACGGTGCACATTTGGCGGGCTCCGCTGCTCACTCATGGCGATGCCGAAGCGATCGATCTGCTCATAAGCATTCTAGCCAATGGCAAGAGTTCGCGCATGTATCGTCGACTCGTGGATGTGGAGCGGGCTGCGGTGAACTCGGCCGCGTTCACCTGGCTACAGGAAAAAGCGGGATTGGTGGCGGCCTACGCCATAGGAAACCGAGGCGTAACGATTGAGCAACTGGATCGCTTGATTGAAGAGGAAGTCCAAAAGCTGATCGACGATGGGGTTACGGATCGGGAATTCCAAAAGGCCCTGAACCAGAAGGAGGCTGAGATCGCCTCATCGATTGGGACCATGAGCAGTCGGGCCCAGTCACTAGCTTACTATTACCAATGGTATGGCGATACAGGTAGGATAAACAAGGAGCTGGAATCGTACCGTAGCGTAACCAAGGAGGACCTACAGAGAGTAGCCAAGGAGATTCTTGTCCGGGATCGAAGGAACACGCTGCATTATCCTGTGCCAGGAGGCGAGTAAGCCATAGGAGTTTTTTTGAATATGAATTTGAAACACGCTAAAACTCTCTCATTGCTGGCATTCTTTATTTCAGGTTGCGGCAGTGGGGATCAGTCTACCCAAAGCGACGAGTTCACGGCGCTAGACCGATCGACTCGCCCGGCACCGGGACCTGCTCCTCAGTCATCATTTCCTGAATACGAAACAACTCAAACCGAGCAAGGACTGACGATCTATTCGATCGAATCCGATAGGCAGCCGGTCATTACGTACCGACTGCTTTTTCGTACAGGCGGGCTTTTCGATGGGGAGAAGCCGGGATTGGCGGAGTTTGTAGCCAGCATGCTGGACAAGGGAGTCGAGGGTAAGTCGGCCTATGAATTGGCGAGCGAGATCGATTTTATTGGAGCCAGCTTATCGGCTTCCGCGACCTCGGACTTCATCGCGATTTCTGTGTCGGGACTTTCCCGATACAATTCCCAATTGCTCGATATTTTGAAGAGCGTTGTGATGGAGCCCGTTTTCCCTCAGGAGGAGCTGGAAAAGCTGCGGCAGCGAACGATTTCCAACCTGATTTCAGAGAAAAGCGAACCCGATGCCCTCGTCGACAAATTGAGACGAAAGCTGGTCTATGGCGATGGAGCTTACGGGGCGTATAAGACGGAAGAAAGCGTGGCGGCGATCGGTAGAAATGACCTCATCGCATTCCATCGCGAGCATTTTCTTCCGAACAATGCCTCTCTGGCCATTGTGGGGGATTTTGACGGGAAGGAAGAGATCGATCGGGTATCTGGTCTGTTCGGCGATTGGAATCGCGGCGAGCTCCCGGAAATAGCGGAGTTGTCTTTTCCCAAGGTTGATGGGGAAACGGTGCACCTGATCGACCGCGAAGATTCGGTGCAATCAACGCTGCGGGTGGCCCAGCAATCGATCCCAAGATCGAATCCGGACACGCCTGAGCTTAAGGTAGTGATGTCGGTACTAGGCGGTGGAATGTCCGGACGGATGTTCCGAAATCTCAGAGAGGACAAAGGCTACACTTATGGGGCGGGATCCTATTCGGCCAACGCGGCCAATTTTGGGGCCATCGTATCCTACGCGGATGTTCGCAACGAAGTAACCACTGACGCGATCAAAGAAATTTTCCATGAATTGGGGCGAATCCGCGACGAGCCCATTCCGGAATCCGAGCTGGAGATACACAAGAAGTATCGTTCCGGCAGCTACATGCTTAGCTTGGAGCGCCCACTGACGATCGCCGCCCTTGTCCAGGAAATCGATGTCTACGATCTAGATCCGGATTACTACCGTACTTACGTGACCCAGATGATGTCAGTGACGCCGGAGCGAGCGGAAGCGCTGGCAAGGAAATACATTCGTCCGGAATCGAGTGTCGTTGTGATAGTGGGGAAGTGGTCCGAGATCGGAAACGCCCTTAAAGAAGCGTGGCCCGTAACTGTGTACGATGAAGATCTTAAGGTAAAGCAGCCTTAAGGAAGGAGCGGCCGCTTTGATGCGGCAACGTTGGTCAGTTGCAGCCGAACTGCAATCCGATCATTTGTCGGGTTCGATCGCAAATCTCGTCATCCTCGGCCATCACTAAGCAGCGTTGCGTCAGAGAGACGCGGGCGAGTTCTTCGGGACTGGATGAAATGCTATCCGCCGCGGCGTTCAGCATCGACCATTCTTACTCATTCAGGGGCACTTCAATCTTCGTGTTCACGAAAGAGTAACCGGCCCGAATGATCCGAGCTTTAAGTAATTTTCCCGGGAAATAGGTAACGCAGTCTATTCCGCGGGAGTTTTTGCGCGGATAGGCCTTAAGTTGATGCTACTTATAGCCGTTAGAATGCGTGGATTCGTAGATTCCGACGCGAGCGATTCTCGATCGAGCGGCGCTCGCCCAGGTTTGACCGAACTTTCAGGAAGAGAAGAAGATATATGGTTACGCATCCAATACAAATTGAAGAGATCCAATCGGATTTAGATGGAATCGCCGTGTCGCCGCAGCTGCTGCGCAAGTTGCAGCAGATGATTTCGGACTGCAAGACGAACCCCGACGAGATCAGGGACATGATTCGCATGGATTAGGCTTTGAGCGCCATGATCTTGAAGACGGCGAACAGCGCGTACTTCAATCCAGGATATCATATAGATAGTATCGACGATGCGATCATGCATCTCGGGTTCAGCGATGTTTATCAGATCGTGACAATGCTGACATTCTCGGACTTGCGGGCAGAGCCGTTGACTGTTTACAACATCAGCGCTGGAGAATTCTGGCAAAGGTCAGTAGCCTGTGGCTATGCGATGGAAAAGCTGGTCCGCAAGTATGGGGAAGATACTGGCGTTGCCTACACCGTTGGGCTGCTCCTCGGAATCGGCATGGTGTTCCTAGACCGCGAGGTCAAGAAAGCGCCGCATATTGAATTTAAGCATTCCCTGCCTGAAGACATGGCTCTGGCGAATGAAGAGATGGAGGTTTTCGGAATCAATCATGCAAAAGTGGGCGCGGCCATGATGAGGGATTGGGGATTCTCCGATGAGATTGTCGTGCCGGTGCTCAACCAATTTGAACCATCAGAATCGGGCAAGCATGAGCGAATGGCCTGTTTAGTCTCCTTCGCCAAACGCATGATCAGCACAATCATAAACGATCCGAGTAGCAGCGCGGCCGTTCGCGGTCCGGATCCGCTGCTCATCGCATTGCTGCATTTGACCAAGGAAGAGTACCTGAAGGTGGTGGAGCAACTGCGCGTGAGTTTCGAGAAAGCGGAAAGTCTTGTGAACGACAAGAAGATACCGAATGGCCAGGAGGCCCCGGAAAACGGCGAGGTAAAAAAGCGTGTGAAGAAGGCGATCGCGTCGAACCTAGGTTATGGCGAGGGCAGCATTCGCCTATAGTTCTCTTTGCTCGATCTTCCAGGAAATCGGACGCTTTAGCCGCCAGTGGGCGATTCAAGTTTTCAACCCGAGATCCGATTGAATCGAGCGACGGTTTTTATTCCACAAAGATTTTAAGCAACACGAGACATGAGCGATTCAGCACTAATAGATTGGGAACAGCTAGAGATGATCTTCGGCGAAGACGACGAGGATTTCGATGAGGATATGGCCGAACTTTTCCAAGAGTTCGTCGAAGATGGAGTCGAGCGATTCGGCATGTTGAAAGCCGCTTCTTTCGATGCTGAGAAAGACATGCTAGGCAAGGAGTCCCACAAGCTCAAAGGCTCGTCTAGCAACTTCGGATTTGCCCGAGTAGCTTCGGAGCTGGCCAAGATCGAAGACAACATGGCTTCATTGACTTACGAAGCGTTTCAAGCCTCGCTCCTCGAGGCCGAGAAGGCGTTTGCTGCGTCGACTGAAGAGGTCAAAAACAAGTATTCCGCCTTGCAAAACTGAATAGGGCGGAAGCTTGCTTTCGATTCGAGCGGACCGGGATGGTCGCTCCCAACAATTTCCTAGCCGCGATCTTTTGACGATCGCGGCTTTTGCGTCTTGGAATCATTCAGTCGGGCATCTATTGCGATGCCTACCCAATGAAAACCATCAGAGAGGGATTGATCATCTTGGCGATTTCCATCGTTTCTGGAGCAGTCGCGTTTCTCATTCATCCGAAAGCGCCTTCGCTCAGCGCGAGCGACTTGGAATTGGAACTAGAACAAGTGAGGGAGCTGGGATCCGTATTTTGGGTGGATGCGAGAGCGGACGAAGATTTCGAGAGCGGGCACCTAGATGGCGCGATTTCTCTTAATGAAGAGCGTTGGGAAGAGCTTCTGCTTGGCTTCCTCGATAGCTGGGGAGCGGATGACCCGATCGTCGTCTATTGTTCAAGCCAGGCCTGTCTCAGATCGCGCGAAGTGGCGGAACGCTTGCAGGAAGAGCTAGGGGTCGAAGACATTTATGTGCTTAAGGGCGGCTGGGAGCGGTTATTAGAAGCCGGCATGGTTTCGGAGGGTTCGCAATGAAATGGATCGGCAGAACTGCGGAAGGTTTGGTGGGGGTCGTCTTTGCTTGGGCGGGCTTCCTGAAGTTGTTGGATCCCCAAGCTTTCGTATCCTCAATTTTGACCTATGAGGTTTTCAGCTATCAGGTGGCGGTAGTTTGCGCTTTGGTTGTGCCTTACTTGGAGATCGTGACAGGAGTCTGTCTTGCATTGGGCGTTCTGAAGTCCGGTTCGCGGCTAATGGCTTTTGGGATGCTAGTCGTTTTCGTTTTGCTGCTAGCTCAGGCGGCGATTCGGGGCTTGGATGCGGATTGCGGCTGTTTTGGCCATCAGTCGGGGGCTGAGTCCGGCTATGCGTGGCCTATCGCCAGAGACGCTCTAATGTTGGCGGGCTTGGCCATCGGGCTAGTGTTTGAACGTCTATCTCGAGAGACAGAATCGGAATGAAAGCTATCGGCGACAAATTGGACTTGGACTTTGAAGTGGGTTTGGCCCGGGATGGGTCGAAAGAGAAGATTGCCCTTTCGGAATTGCTGGAAGGCCCGACGATCGTATCCGTTTATATGCGAAACAATACGGGAAGTTGCGATAAGCAGATGGTCAGCCTTAACGAGGCTTTCCTGGCATTGAGAAAGCGTGGGATGTCGCTCTTGGGCTTAAGCAAGGACACGGTGGGCTCGCACGTGAAATACGCGGATCGCCATGGGATTCAGTTTCCTTTGATTTCGGATCCCGAGTATCGCTTCGTCAAAGCCGTTGACTCGCTGATCGAGAAAAAGATGTATGGTCGAACGTTCTGGGGGCCGCAGAGAGCCGCCTACCTGATCGATAAGAAAGGGGTTTTATGCGGCATTTGCCCAGAGGTGAACCCGAGCCATCATGGAGAGCAAGCGGAAGCCCTTGCCAAGACGCTCAAGACTTAGGCCATTTGCGGGTAGAAATGGAGCGCCGGGGCAGCCTATTCCTAAACCGGAAGGACAGAATCAGGCTTGTTAAGCAAATTCGTTTATGCCTTAACATTGGACTGATTGACTGCAACCGCTACAGAGCAGCGCCAAGAGAAGTCCCAATGCATTGACGAATGGGATAAGGCCCACTCCTGGCATCCTTTTACGCAAATGGAGGAGTATTGCTCCCTTTCCCCCTTGCACATCGAGCGAGGCCAGGGCTGTTGGCTCTGGGATGCGGAAGGGAATCGCTACCTGGATGGAAATGCGTCCATATGGACGAATGCCTTGGGGCACAATGATCCCGATCTCAATCGCGTATTGCTTGATCAAGTGGGTAAGGTTTCCCACAGCACCTATCTAGGCCTGAGTCACCCTGCAGGGGCGAAACTGGGGAGGCGCCTGGCAGAGTTGAGTCCCGGCAACCTAACTCGAGCCGTGTTCAGCGATAATGGATCCAATGCCATCGAAATCGCCCTCAAGCTATCGTTTCAATACTGGCAGCTGGTTGACCAGCCAGAGAAACGTCTCGTCGTCGGAATGGATGGCGGCTACCATGGAGACACTTTCGGGGCCATGTCGGCTGGCAGCAGCGAGAGTTTTCATGGGAGATTCAAGCCTTGGCAATTTGATTCCAGGGTTTTCCCCGCTCCAAAGTGCACGGAGATCGGCGGAACGATTGTTTCTCAAGATATGAATCGAAGCCTGGAAATTTTGGAATCGATTCTGGGCGAGGAAAGCGAGCGTATAGCTGCCTTGGTCCTCGAGCCATCGATTCAAGGGCCGGCCGGCATGAAGCTACAGCCGCTAGGATTTCTCAAGGAAGTAGAGCGATTATGCCGAAGATACGATGTTCATCTAACCTTGGATGAGGTTTTCGTAGGCTGCGGCAGGACGGGTCCCTTGTTTGTATGTCAGGAATCGGAGGTGGAGCCGGATTTCCTTTGTTTGGCAAAAGGGCTCTCTGCGGGATATCTGCCGATCGCGGCAACGCTTACCTCCGAATCGATTTACGACGCTTTTCTGGGCGATTTCGAATCGGGCAACGGATTTTACCACGGGCACACGTTCACGGGAAATCCGCTTGCAGCCCGAGTGGCGTTGGAAAGCTTGACTAAGATCGGGCGGCTCATCGATTCGGGCCAATTGAGCCAGACCATCGATTACTTTGGAAAGGCATTCGAACGGACGATTGCGGGACTCGAGAATGTTTCCGGAGCGCGGCAACGAGGCTTGGCAGCAGCCATCGATTTGGTTCCAAGCGACCGAGTTGGGCCGTGGCGACCCAATGACCGAGTAGGCTTGGAGGTTTGTTTGGCGGCTCGAAAGCGAGGTCTGCTGTTGAGGCCGCTTTTGGATTCGATTCTCGTGGTGCCGCCTTTGGTAATCGAGAATGAGGAGATCGATTTTCTTTTCGCTAACCTAAAGGAAGCGATACGCACGGTAATGAAGAAAAAGAGTATTTAAAAATGAGATACGATCTAGAGGAAATTCAGCAAATATACAATCTGCCCCTGACGACGCTTATTTTCAGGGCCCAAAAAGCTCATCACGAGTTTCAGGATCCATCGGGAGTCCAGCTTTGCACTCTCAAGTCGATCAAGACGGGAGCATGCCCTGAGGACTGCAAATATTGCCCGCAATCAGCTCACAGCGATACGGCCATAGAAAAAGAAAAACTACTGGATACGGAGACGATCTTGATCGATGCCCGATCGGCAAAAGCGGGCGGGGCCACGCGGTTTTGCATGGGAGCGGCTTGGAAAAAGGTTCCTCATGGAGAGCAATTCGATTCGCTGTTGAACACGGTGCGGTCGGTGAGCGATATGGGATTGGAGGTTTGCTGTACTTTGGGGTCGCTGGAACAAGATCAAGCGGTCGCTCTAAAGGAGGCTGGTTGCCGCGTTTATAACCATAATTTGGATACTTCGAGAGAATTCTATAGCGAGATCATTACGACGCGAACCTATGACGAACGGCTTAGCAATATAGCAAAAGTTAGGGAAGCGGGAATGGAGGTTTGCAGTGGCGGAATCATCGGCATGGGCGAATCGGTCGATGATCGGCTGAAGATGCTCCGGGAGTTGGCGAATATGGACCCTTATCCGGATTCCGTGCCCATCAATGCCCTAATCGCTTGCAAGGGCACGCCCTTGGAATCCCAGAAATTCGTCGATAGTTTCGAGTTCGTTCGCATAATCGCGACGGCTCGGATTCTGATGCCAAAAACTATGGTGCGTTTGTCGGCTGGCCGGACGGAAATGAATGAGGAACTCCAAGCCCTATGCTACTTGGCTGGAGCCAACAGCATATTCTTGGGAGACAAACTTCTGACCACCGCTAATCCCGATCGAAATGAGGATTTTCAACTGCTCGAAAAACTGGGATTAAGTTCACTGGATCCGGATGATGCCAGGGAAATACATGCCCGCTCCGAGCGTCAGCAGACGGTACCTGCCTAGTCGTCAATGAAGACGCTTTTCGTTAGCGGAAGCGATACCGATGTAGGTAAGACTTGGGTGGTCGCCGCCATTGCCCGAGAATTGCTCGAACGTGGTGAGCGCGTCCAGGTTGTGAAGCCCGTTCAAACGGGTGTGGGGAATGGGGCCGAATCAGATGTATCGGTAATGGAACGACAGCTTTCTCAACTGGAATTGGAAACGCATACGCTATTCAGCTATAAATTGCCAATCGCCCCCGTCGCGGCAGCCAGGCGTGAACAGGAGCCGCTTCGTTTGGACTTAATCGTAAGCAGACTGGGCGAATTGCCGGACAATAAGGATTGGAGAATCATTGAAGGAGCTGGTTCGCTGGCGACTCCGATTGCAGAAGGCGGAGAGGATTGGGCGGATTTCGCTAAAGCGACAGATCCTAGTCGCGTTGTTCTGGTGGTGGACAACCGAGTGGGAGGGATTGGACAAAGTCGGCTGGTCTATTCCTTTGCCGTAAGAAAGGGCCTGGAGGCCGGTATCATTCTCAATGAGCGTCTCCAGCAAGACCCTGTTCATAGATCGGCGACTGAGGCAGGCATACGGGAGAGTGGCATTCCTTTGCTGGATACACTGGGCTTTAAAAAAGAGCGTTTTGATGAGGGTTCGTTGAATTGGTTGTGACTGGCGATCTACAAATGGGATTGCAGGCCAGGCTGGATGAGCGGAAGCGGTTGGGGCTTTTTCGTTCCATGAGCGTCGCTAGAAACAATTCCCGCGTTCTCAACTTGGCTAGCAATGATTATCTAAATCTGGCGATGGATAGTCGTCTGCAGTCAGCTGGGATAGAGGCTTTGCGGCAGTACGGCTGTTCGTCTTCCGCATCCCCTCTAGTTACTGGATACGGTCCTGTACACAAGGAATTGAAGCAGACGCTTTGTCGATGGCATGACTTTCCAAATGGACTTGTATGGAATTCTGGTTACGCCGCTAATCAGGCGGTCTTGAGTTTGTTGCCGCAAAAAGGCGATCTCGTATTGGCGGACAGGCTGAATCACAATAGCATTCTTTATGGCGTACTGAGGAGCGGAGCCCGACTTATACGGTATCGTCATGCGGATCTGGATCATTTGGAAGCGTTGCTAGCGGATCACTGCAATGAAAGACGTAACATATTTGTCACTACTGAATCCGTATTTAGCATGAATGGCGATTGGCCTGATTTGAGGCGGATCGCGAAACTTAAGGAACGCTACGATTTTTTCTGGATACTGGATGAAGCTCATGCTCTGGGATGGTATGGGGATCGAGGTCAGGGATTGGCTAACGAACTTGGGGTAGACGGGCAGGTAGACCTTCTAGTAGGAACGATGGGAAAATCCCTGGGTTCACAGGGGGCTTACACCCTGTTTAGGTACGATTGTATCGGAGACTATTTGGTCAATTTTTCGGAAGAGTTTATCTACTCGACCTATCTCAGCCCTGCCAGCGCGGCAATCGCTATTGAGGCTGTGGCAATCATCCAGTCTTCCGTGTCTCTGAGGAGACAGGGACGGAAAATTTCAAAAGACATCAGACACTCTCTACGGGGAATGGGATTTTCCGTTGCGGAGGGCGACTCTAGCATCGTATCGATAGTAATCGGGGATGCCAAAAAAACGATGCAAGCCGGTCGGCTGCTCGATAGTCGAGGAATTCTCGTCGGTTCTATCCGCCCGCCGACCGTGCCCAAAGAAACAAGCAGGCTGAGAATGTCATTAAAAGCGACAATCGCATCAGAAGACATAGAGAGACTGCTGGCGGCTTTCGAGCAGGTAGCCAAAGAATTCGTATGAACATGGTTTGGCTGAATGGCTGGGGATTGAGTTCGCGGTATGTAGAGCGAATCGCGCGTGAGTTGTATCCAGATTCGCTTCACTCAGTCGTTTCGCCGGTATCAACTTGGGTCGAGGACTTATCGTGGCAGGGCTCAGGTCAGGTTCTCGTTGGCTATTCGCTCGGGGCATTTCTCCTATTGAGTCGCCCAGAAATAGGGGCTCGATTTCGTCGAGTTGCCCTATTGGCCCCCTTTCACGATTTTAGAGCAGAGGCTGGTCGAGGCGGCCGCGTCCGTAAGGCCCAGCTAGCCTATCTGCTTCGCTGGCTGAGTAGAAACCGAATGGAAGGACTACGAGATTTTTGGTCGCGGGCAGAATTGGAGAATCCCGAGAATCCGAATGAGTTGAGGACAAGCGATCTCGAATGGGGAATTCAGCGTCTCCTCAAAAGCTCCGCCCATGAATCGGCAGGGAATGGGATCCAAGCCTACGTAGGGGATCAAGATACCTTGCTTGATGCAGAAGAACTAAAGCATCGCTTCAAAAAATTCACTGTGGTTTCTGGGGCGGGGCACGATTTGAAGCCGTTGGCTAGAGCAGCGAAACTAGCGGAATGAATTTCGATAAAAAGGCCGGACTATATCATCAGAATGCCCGTATTCAAAAAATAGTGGCTGATTGGTGCGCGGAATGGATAGAGGAGGATTGCTCAACGCTTTCCGCGTTGGAGCTGGGATCCGGAACCGGCCTATTTACGAGACATCTTGAGCTGAGGGCATTCGAGAGCCTCAGAGCGACGGATTTGTCGAGATCCATGATCGAGGAAGGAAAATCACGACTACCCGACGTAGACTGGGCGGAGCTCGATGCCTGGGAATGCGAGAGCGCTGCGAAGGTTGATAGACTTTACGCGTGCAGCCTATTACAATGGTCGGAAAACCCGCTGGAAACCTTGGAAAAGTGGAGAAATGCTTTGGCTCCTAAAGGGCGATTTCTCGGTTGCTTGTTTGTTGAGGGATCATTGAAGGAGCTAATTGGAGAGGAGTTTCGACTAGGTGAATTCGAATGGCGAAGCGAACAACAGTGGCTAACGTGTTTTGAACAATCGAATTACGATATCAGAAGATGGGATACAAGATTGGATGAAGAAATCTATGATTCTCCGATGCAGGCTCTTCGGCATCTGCACGACTTGGGAGCCACGACAAACCGAAATGCGAATCCCGGAAAACTTAAACAGCATTTGAAACGGCTGGAAACGCATTCGGGGCGATTTAAGGTTTCCTGGAAGACGCTTCGATTAGAGGGTTCGGTCGATTGATTTCACTGCCAATCGTTCAAACTCCATTGCCCAATGTTCGACTCCTGTTTAAGAGCCGATTGCAACTCGGCCAAGTATCTGTCGCGATCAATTTCTTCCGCTCCTAGGCTTTGCAAATGTTCGGATGGAATTTGAGCGTCGATAAACAGAAACTCGTGCTCCATGCAGTAGGAAACAAGATGGCTGAAGGCCACCTTTGAAGCATTCGGTGTCGTGTGGAACATAGATTCCCCAAAAAATGCTTTGCCGATGGACAATCCATAGAGGCCGCCGACTAATTCGTGATCGACGTAGGACTCAAACGAGTGACCAAAGCCCTGTTGATGCAGCTCGATGTAGGCGTTGATCATATCTTCGGTAATCCAGGTGCCCGGCTGTCCGCGCCGTGGTACCGTAGAGCAAGAGCGAATCACGGCGGCGAAGTTGGTGTCTACGCGAACATCGAATCGTTTTGATCTAAGAACACGTTGAAGGCTGTTCGGGCAACGAAATCGATTGGGGTAAAGTACCATGCGCGGATTAGGCGAAAACCATAGCACTGGCTGGCCTTCTGAGTACCAGGGGAAGATACCACTTCGGTATGCCTCCAAAAGGCGTTCTGTACGGAGGTCTCCACCAACAGCCACGAGACCATCGTCAGTGGCGTTGTTTGGATCGGGGAAGGAAATATCGTCGAACAATAGCGATATGGGCATACCCGGATGACTAAACTGAGAATTCGGGAATAGCGGAAGAGTCGCCGAAAGTTAGCAATAGGTTATTGTAGGCGGTTTGCTTTTCGGCGGGTCCGGGGGATTGCTCGAAAAACGTACGCCATGTATCGAGAGAAATGATATCAGTTTCCGTCTCTGAACGAGTGTGGGAAGCGAGATTCGCCTCCGAATCGAATTCGAGTTGCCAAGGCAGCTGGTATAGGGAACTCGCGTTGTCTGCCGTTATCAGTATTGCTCCAAGCTTTGGATTTTCTTCAGGCGCAGCTCGTGACTGTATTGCCGATACAAAGGAAACAAGAGACAATTCGTAGGCGGCGATTAGATCCGTTAAGGAAGAAAGCAAGATTTCCCTCGATTGACTGATTTGCTTTGGAATCGCCAGAGTGAGGAAAGGCCCTTGGGTTCGCTTCCCCAAGAAAATGGGCAGGATGCCTTGGAACTCATCGAAGATATCCTCTGCATGTCGCGCCATTGCCTCGTGGATACCGGATGGATTGGGAGCTTGTTCGGAAAGTCGTTGTTCGAGAGAAGGCATGTAACGAAGGTTTGACAGTCAGCCTTGCGGATTTTGGACAAGAGACGCTGAATTGATGCAATATCGAAGTCCAGTAGGCTTAGGGCCATCGGGAAAGACATGCCCGAGGTGGCCCCCGCAATTGGAGCAATGCACTTCGATGCGAACCATCCCGTGGCTTTCGTCCCGTTCCTCGCCCACATTGTTTTGCTCGATGGGCGTTGAGAAGCTGGGCCATCCCGTTCCCGAATCAAACTTTTGGGCGCTTGAAAAGAGCTTCTGCCCGCATCCCGCGCAACTGTAGTCCCCATCCGCTTTGCTATTCCAGAATTCGTTGTTAAACGGAGGCTCGGTCCCTTGTTGGCGCAATACGCGGAACTGTTCTGGGGTTAGTCGTTGCTTCCATTCCTCTTCAGAGAGACCGAAGTCTCCTTTGCCATCCAAAGAGGCTTCGGATGGCAGACCGCAGGCGGATTTTTCTGGGCTATCGGATTCGGATTCTTGATTCATTTTCTCTTCAAAATGGGTAGTCATTAGATAATTGCCAACAGAATCCTCACTGTTTGGCACTGTGGTGTCTCCTGAACAGCGCGTCCGCTTTTCTAGAAGTCGCGAGAATGCGAATACGAATGCGGCGATGGACAACTCTAGCTGAAGCGTGCAGAAATTGCTGGATAGGCGATAAAAATGGCGTTGACAGGCGTTATTAGCGAATTTTCTTAAACCGCTCGAAAGTAGGGAATTTCAAAATGGCGGAAGAAAAGAAGACTGCGAAGAAGTCGACCTCGAAACCCGAGAAAAAGAAGGGTTCAGCCGATGCTGCCCCGAAGGTTGAATCGAATTCCTCAAGCCAGAATGGTAAGGGCGATGGACCTCGGAATATTTTCTCAGAGGAATTTCGGAGCAATTACGACTCGATCGATTGGGGACGCTAGGAAGAACCTACAAGGGCTATTCTTTCCAAATCCCCTGGGCGACTAGCTGTTTGGTCGCCGCCTCGGCCCAACCTCGGTTCGCTGCGGGACTAGCGGGGGACGGATGAAGAACCTTGCCATGCTTGATGCCGAAGCCGGACAGGCAGTCACGCGCTTTAGATTGAGCGAATCCTCCTACACCCACAATCCATTCTGGCTGTAAGGCTTCGATGCAGGTTCTCAAATGTTGATCGCATGCGTCGAAAAGAGCGGAAGTTTCTTGTGCGGGCAACTTGTCGGGAGTTCGATTGCGAGAGCTCTCCTCCATAAATACAAGTGGGCAGTAGTTGATCACAAAGTGATCTTGAAAGAAATCCTTCGGATTGGGGAAACGGCTGGAAAACAATCCCCAGAGCCTTCTACCCGAAACCTCCGATTTGTCGCATTCGAAGCCCACAATTGGCCGTTTGGGATGTTCCCTTGCCGGTCTATCTATTTTGGCCTCGATCCCCATCCAATCGCGAACGAGATTGATCTCGCCGAAAGGAACGCCTGTCTGCGACATGCCCCAAGGCCCCGGATTCATGCCCATGAAAACGATTCGCTTTGATTCGCCCGCGTACCTCTCAAGGTACTGCCGGTGCCCTTCCCACGCATATTCCAAGGGATTGTATACGTAGGATACGGGTTCCGAGAACTTCAGGCGAGATACGGTTATAGAAAGCTGAGTCGCCGCATCTAGTAGGGCCGGTGGGAGTTGCATGACGGCGTTCTCGGGAATCCGATGGATTCGGTCAAAACAATATCGTACCGTGTCGACACATTCGTTGGGCCGCCTTTTTGGGAGCTCTAGTTTATCTAATATGAGAATATAGTTTTGCCAGATCGCAGGGACTTGCGCGACCGTAATAGGCAGCTAGAATAAGGGCATTCAAAAGTTGCTGGCGTATGGGACCGATTTTAGTGAAACGTCGCGAAGAAGTCACTACAGGAAGACGGGATTTTAAGAAGCGCCCGCGTGACCGAATGCGGTGCTGAATCTCGACGTCCTCAAGAATAGGATACTCTTGAAATCCGCCTATAGACCGGAATGCTGATTTGCGCATGAACAGCCCTTGGTCGCCGTAGGTGAAGAGGGGGGAGTTTATCTTTGAGAAAGCGGCGAATATGCGAAGCGATGGAGAGTCGGGTTCAAACTGGAGATGAAATGCTCCAGCCATGGCTTCTCGATGAATGAGGATTCGCGAAACTTCTTCTGAAGCTCCGTTAGGGAGAATGGTGTCCCCGTGGAGGAAGAGGAGCGTATCCTTGATTGCCGCGGCCGCTCCCCGGTTCATTTGGGTGCCTCTTCCGGGGGAAGTGCTGATTGTCAGGCAGCCGTAGTCGCGAGCAATTTTAAGGGTATTGTCCCGGCTCCCCCCATCCGCGACAATGATTTCCTTTTCTCCTGCCTGCTTTACAACGCTGTCCAGTGTTCGACCCAAATGATCCCCTTCATTGAGCGTGGGAATGATGTAGGCTATCTCCATGAGAGTATTTCATGGAAGGTGCCGGAGCTCGGGGTAGTCAAGGCTTGGGTACTAAAATCGCATCGCCCTGATCGGAAAGCTAAGCTGCTCGAACAGCTCAGTCTGATCGGCCTCGCTGCTCGTCGTAACGGAAAGCGCTGGGAGCCGAGCTTCATGAACGGGCACCTTCGAGCAAATGTTGTCAATGTCTGGATGCACCTGAATACGCTGAAAAACGTGGGCCAGCAAAACGGCGTCTCCTTGGGCATCGTGGCGACGAATCGAAGACAAGCCAGCTGCAAGACGCTCCGCAATGTCGTCCAACGAATTGCGTAGCCTGGAGAAGTCGGGCCAAAGAGCTTCGAAGATATCCATGGTATCAATGAACCGGATTGCGCGCGAGGCTGATGGCTCAGGATCGATATGTTTGGCAATGAACCTGAAATCGAATCGATAAATGTCGTGCCCAAACAGGGTCGCATTTCCCGCGAAATCGGAAAGCATTTGAATGGCTTCCTTTGGCGAAGGAGCGTTAGCGACATCATTATCGCGAACTCGTGTCAGCGCTTGTATATTTGCGGGAATGGGTTTCCCCGGGTTTACGTAACTGGTGAAGGAGCTTTCCATCTCCATACGCATCCCGCCTAGTTTGATGGCCGCAATTTGAGTGATCTCTTCTTGCTTGGGCCGCAGACCGGTAGTTTCCAAATCGAAGGCGACAATTTCCGAGACGCCTAACAAGGGATGGAAGTGCGGTTTTTGAGACAAAGAGAGTGGTTTCACTTGATTGATTCCTGATGGGCCAACGACTGCGAGCGGTGGACCGCGCATGACTTATCATCGTTCCCTAAATTGAACGAATATTAGACCTAGTTTATCGACTAATTTTGTTACAAAATGAAGTCGTCTAGAACAATTGTTTAGATCACTTGGGTTGGACTGTCTTTTTATGACTTCTTCAAAGAGATGGATCGGATGATTTACCCTCACGAATAGAAAGAATCATCTGAATATTGGAAAGGCGATGGGCTATTTCCTGAGCGATATTCAAATCGCTCTCGCGCTCCATGACGGTTCCCAGTCGGCTCTCGATTTGCTCCAAGCGAGCCAGCTCTTTGGCATATTCCTCTCTTAGGGGAGAGCGAGCCTCTAGATTGCTGTGCGTTGGCTGGATCATTTAAAGTCTTAAAGCCGAATTTGCGTCGGATGTAATTTTATGACAAGCCCGATTTACATTTGTTTGATATTTTTTCGGAAACCCTGGTTAGGCTCTTGATGGAGTTGAACTCCAGCCAGTTCACGTATAGTTATTTGAGACTGTAACTGAATTATAGATACGATAAGAAAGTGAAATTTGGCCTTCGATTAGACGCTTGTCTTGAAGGACAGGTTCGCTTTTATTCCAGCCAGCGATGGATACGATTCTATCTGGCAGGGATGTTCTAGTGGTTGATGACGAGCCCCTTCTGAGAAAACGGCTGAAGCGGTTTCTGGAAGGCGAAGGGGCGAATGTCATCGCGGCAGCCACTTTCGATGAGGGCCGAGAAGCCCTGAGCTCCATGCCGTTTGACTACGCGCTGCTTGACGTGCATCTGCCTGACGGCTTGGGGGTTGATTTGCTGGATGCGGCCAAAGGAGTGATTTGCGTTGTTATGACAGCTGACGGCGGATGGGAAATCGCGGTTGAGGCGATTAAACGCGGGGCTGGAGATTATTTGGCTAAGCCCTTTGAGCTAGAGGAGATCCCGCTTATTTTGGGGCGCTGCGCCAGTGCCAAGAGGAGTCGTCGCTCTCGGGAGCATCGCATGGAAATGGAAGCGGGCGGTGGCGACGGAGAGGAACTCTTTTTCGGGGAATCGCTCGCGGATTTAAAGAAGAGCCTAGAGCGGATTTTGGAGTCGGACCGGCGCCTGACTCAAAAACTGCCCCCCATCTTGTTGGAGGGCGAGACTGGCACGGGCAAATCCACCTTTGCCAAGTGGTTGCATGCCAAAGGCACGCGCAAAGACCGGGAGCTTGTAGTGGTTAATTGCGCAGCCTTGCCGGAGAGCCTGGCGGAGTCGGAGTTGTTTGGTCACGAAAAAGGTGCTTTTACCGATGCGAAGGGAAAGCGGATTGGGCTTTTCGAAGCAGCGGATGGAGGAACGCTGTTTCTGGACGAAATCGCCAGTCTTTCATCTCCTTTGCAGGCAAAAGTGCTCCTGGCGATCGAGGAAGGGAAAATTCGCCGTCTAGGGGGCACGCGGGAGATATCGGTGGATTCTCGCGTGATAGCGGCTTCGAATCGCGATTTGCGTGAGCTGGCTAAGGAAGGACAGTTTCGAGAGGACCTTTTCCATCGATTAAATCTGTTACACGTTAGAATCCCCGCCTTGAGAGAGCGGAAAGGGGATCTACTCTCGCTTGTGGGACATCTGGGATCTCGTATCGCAGGTCGCTATGGTGTGGATGCGTTCAATATCTCGGCCAAAGGGAAAAGGCAGTTGGAGGCCCATGACTGGCCAGGTAATATTAGAGAGTTGGCTCACGAAGTCGAACGTGCGATTATTCTTGGCGATCCTGAAAATGCCGAGTTTCCGGCGCTTGCTTATAAAATCGACGGAGAAAGCCTCTTGGAAACGAGCACTCACGGGGATTGGCTGAATCCACATTGGGAATTTCCTGACGAAGGAATTGACCTCGAAAATGCCATTGATCGATTGATCGAGCGAGCCATCGAAAAGGCCGATGGCAATGTTACTTCCGCGGCCCGTCTTCTGGGTGTAAACCGAGACTATATCCGCTACCGCAAGAAGAAGCGTTCAATTTAGCTTTGGGAAATATTTCCCAATCAGTTGTACAACGAGGATGCGAAATTGGGAAATAATTCCTAATTGAGCGTCATTCCAAATCGTCGAATTAGGCGAGAGTGCGCAAAGCACCTAATCACAAGAGAGTTGCAGAAACGTTGCTACATTGGCACGGATGCTGCAAATGCTTGAGGCGAATCATTTTTAGGGCTGGGAGGCCCTTTCACATTTAACACTAAAAAGACAGTATTATGAAATATCTAACTACACTACTCGCATTCGTTCTAACATCTACCGCCACATTTGCGGTAGACCGTCCTGAACGTCATCGTCCTCGCACAGACGCCATGATCGAGCGGATTAAAGCGGCCCTCGATAAGGGCGAATTGTCTGAGCGGCGACAAGCTTATCTGGAGCATAGGCTTTCTTATCTCGAGTTGCATAAGGAAATCCGCACAGCCGTTCGCGATGCGATTGCTGACCTCGGTGACGATGCCACTCGTGTAGAACGTAAGGCTGCCATGGAAGAGGTTCGCGCCACGTTCTCAGACCAGCTACAGGACCTCAAGGATGCTCGTCGGGATGCTGTCAAGAAACGCCGCCATCGCCGTGGCGCCGACGAAGCTGACGGAGCCGAGGGATAAGCCCGGGAGTCCGGCTAAAATAGAAGTTTGAACAGCCAGGAGCGGGTTGCTGGAAAGATTCCAGTAGCTCGTTCACTGGCTGATTGAGTATACAGGGAAGATGAGAGGGATATTTGGAGCCTGGCTATTGGGATGCGTTATTGTGACGCGAATGCTAGGCGATGATATCGAAGACGCGTTCGATGTGGGCATTGGGGAATGGTCCGCCAGCGCAGGGTACGGATACCGGGAGAATGCGCTTTTCAGCGAAATCGCGCCCGTGGATTCGACATTTGGCTATGTGAGCTTCGAAGGAATCGCTCAAAAGGAATTCACACAAACTGGAGGCGATTGGACCTCCATGGCATTGCTGGATAATCGACACTATTTCCAAGGCGATGATTTGCCGGAAGAGACCTTTGGGCTGCTTTTGACCGAATACGGACGCTACTTGACAATCGATGGGCGGCTGACCGGCGGGCTGCAGTACGTATATTTTAACCAGGCCTTTGATGCCACATTCGATGTTTTGGATGTTAGGCAGATAGTTGTTCAAGCCCAGGAACCAAAAGTATATTTGGAGTGGGAATCCTTTTTTTGGCAGTTCGGGTATACGGCTAATGCGGGAATTTCTAGGATGTATTTCGAGGATCCGGATGATGACTACGAAACTCTGGATTGGGAACTAGAGCTAGATTACCTTATCGGCGATTCTTGGAGCTTGATAGCTGCTTTAAACGGATTTGCCAGAGACTACACGGATCGCCCCGCTCGAGAAATATCCGGCTCCAGAGTGGATTCGATCGCTCTAGGCACGGATCAAACGGGCGTAGAGCTCGCTTTAGAATCCAGTCGACCGGTTTTTGGAATAGCAGGCGAGCTTGAGTTGGTCGCTGATTTCGAGGCTCGTAGAGATCGCCACTTTGGCTACTATGATCGCGATCGGTTAAAGTACGGCATTGAATGGAGCGGAGGAGGCGAGAATTGGAATGCTCGAATCGATCTCGGCTACGCGAAGAGTGACTACAATCATCAAAGAGTAGAGGATGGTTCGTTGAGATCGTCTAGCGATTGGGTGTGGAGCGTCGAATTTGAGCGGGATCTGAGCGAGTCCTGGGCGACTTTCCTGCGCGTAGATCGCGATGAATCGAAATCCAATGAAACTTTTTTCAGCTATGAGGCGAATACGGTACTGTTGGGACTGCGGTTTAAGTAGTTCCTGCCGATATTCTTAGTTGCCTCATAGCATTTATGGCTGATCAAAAATCCAATCGATCCCGCATGGGTGGTCCTCTTCTGGTGTCGCTAGCGGCGCTCGGGATGGTGGCGCTAATTTTCGGTGGGTTTATTGCTGTATCGAGTCTCAAACTTCGCTCTGATCTTAGAGACCGCGTAGTTCAGCGCTATGCGGATATCTGGGAACCTATTTCCAAGTTCCACATAGAGCAAGGGCTCGAGGACGAGATTCTCCAAATGCTGGAGATCGAAGACGCGATCATTTTCTCGTTAATGGCGGCCCAAGACATTGAAGGCGCGCACGGCATCCAGATTTTTGATATCGAGGGAAGATTTCTCGCGGGAGCTCCTCCGGATTTGGAGGAAGCGGATTTAGATGAAGCGTCGCTAAGTAGGCTGAAAGAAGGCGTCCCTTGGGGCGTATTTAATAAAAGTACAATCGCTGATGGGGGAACAACTGGCAATTCTGCGGAAATAGTTCTCAACATCCCGATAAGCGAGGGTCTGAACGAAGATTCGATTTATTTGGCCAGATACTTTATGGATGGAGCCGAGGCCACTGCGGAATTCGCCACGATAGATGATCGGCTCATTCGCCAAGCCCTAGTGGCATTCGCCGGCGGCACGATCCTTATCTATCTCGTTTTTCTGTGGTCGTTTTGGCGATTACAAAAGGCCAATAGAGAGGTCGCTGAACGGGCTGCGAGATTGGCCAGGGCCAATGCGGAACTCGCTCTCGTAGCAAAAACCTCTGCAGTGGGGGCAGTCGCGTCGCATCTAATTCACGGATTGAAAAATCCGCTGGCAGGGATTCGGGAGCAGCTGAGCTCGAGTGGAGATGGTAGCCTCGACAGCGAAGATTGGGAGGACGCTGTTGCCGCTACAGGAAGAATGCAATCGATGATCAACGAAGTTGTCGACGTGCTTCGTAACGAAGATGTTGATGAATTGGAGTCGATGACGGGTGATGAAATTGCCAGCTATCTCAGAGCCAAGTTCGACAAGCGAGCCTCAGAAAAGGAATTGGATTTCGGTATCCGAGCTGATAGAGGCGTTGCCTTGAACGCTCGGGATGCCAACATTGCCAAGCTGATCGTATCCAATCTTCTGGACAACGCTATGGACGCCTTGTCTGCCAGCGGAGAGGTCGAAGCAAGAATATCTCGCCAAGATGACAGTATTGCGTTCTCCGTAATCGATACGGGTCCTGGATTCTCGGATCTGGCTAGGCGCCAGTTGTTCAGCCCCGTTAGAAGCCAAAAGGCTAAAGGAGCCGGGATTGGTTTGGCAATTAGCCAACAGTTGGCTCGCCACATTGGAGCCCATCTGGAGCTAGTGCGCTCCTCTTCATCGGGCAGCGAGATCAGATTGAGCATACCTGCAGCTCGAAGTCCGGGCTATACCAATTAGTTGTAGTATGAAATCAATTACGTATAAACTAGCTCATTTTGTTGCCTCTGGAATCTATGCGGTCTGCGTTAGTTCTTCAATGCCTGCCGAGATAGGCGAGGAGCTCTGGAGCTTTCAGACAGGGGATGCTGTATTTGCCTCACCCACGCTCGATTCCGCGGGCAATATCTATTTTGGTTCGGTCGACGGAAAATTCTACTCGATCGATGCTGAAGGCAACGAACGCTGGTCTGTCCAAACGGGAGATTGGGTAGAGTCCACGGCAGCTTTAAGCTCAGACGAGTCTGTTGTGTATTTTGGGTCTTGGGACAATAACCTATATGCGTTGAATACGGAAAGCGGGGCCCAAGATTGGATCTTCCAGACCGGCAGCCTCATATTTTCTTCCCCAGCAGTAGCAGACGATGGGACGATATTCGTAGGTGGAGCGGATGGGCTGGTGTATGCGATAAGCGCTGATGGGGCTCTGCAATGGAGCTCGTTCTTGGGTGGCGAGCTCGACTCGTCGATTGCGATAAGCCCTTCTGGACACTTATACGTGGGAACGACGGAAGGCTTCATTTACGCATTGGATATCCATACGGGCGAAGAGATTTGGAGTTTCGAGATTCCGGTTGAGCCGGGAGCCATAGGCCGTGTGACCTCTATTGTTTCCAGTTGCGCTTTGGATGGATCGGGAAAACTCTATTTTGGCAGCAGTAACTACTTCGTCTATGCGTTGAATACCGGGGATGGGACGCTTGCCTGGAATTTCGAAACCGGCGCAGAAGTAGAATCCTCCCCGACTATTTCAATCGATGGAAATGTACTAATATCCTCGCAGGATGGCTTACTCTACTCGTTGAGCCCGGAAGGTAGTCTCGTTTGGAGTGTGGATATTGGCGAAAACTACTACGCGGCCGCGGCAGTCGATGAGGTAGGGCGAATATACGTTAGTTCGTATATTAGTGATACATTGAGCTATTTGAATTTACTCTCGCCAGATGGCGCTATCCTACAGCGAATAGCGTTTGATAATGTTATCGATTCTTCAGTCGCTCTGTCCCCTGACGGGAGATTGTATGTGGGAAACAATGACGGTAAACTATACGCGTTTTCAAATGGAAGTCGGCTTTCTAATTCCGTTTGGCCAAAGTTTAGGGCAAATCTCTCGGGCCGCGGTTCTATCCAAGGGTATACGGCTCCGATTCCTAACAAGGAGCGGATCTACAACATTTCCGCACGGGGTACGCCGGCTGGTGGAGAGAATGATATCATAGCTGGCTTTTCCATTATTGGAGGGGGAGAAAAGTCGCTGCTAGCGCGCGCCGTAGGCCCAGGTTTAGAAGACTTTGGAGTATCGGACTTCCTGGAAGATCCTATAGTTCGGTTCTATGACGGCGGTGGACAGTTTGGAGCCAATGATGATTGGAACCAAAGCGCGTCCGCTGGCGTACTTGCTAGTGAAATGGCGCGACTAGGGGCTTTTGCTTTGGACGAGGGCTCGACCAATAGCGCGGACTTGCTCACTTTGATCCAAGGCGTTTATACAGCGATCGTATCCAATAATGGTAGCGAATCCGGAATCGCGCTAATCGAAGTTTACAACGCGGATGAAGACGATAGCGAAGCTTCACTCAGCAATGTATCTATGCGAGGTCTGGTTGGCACTGGAGATGAGGTGCTGATCGCCGGATTCGTTATTGAAGGAAATTTGCCGAAACGCGTTTTACTGCGAGCAATTGGCTCAGGATTGATAGATTTTGGCGTAACCGGAGCTTTGACAGACCCAACGCTGAGATTGTTTCGGGACCAATCGGTTATCGAGACAAATGACGATTGGGATGCCCATCCAGAGAAAAACCAGCTAGAGGCATTTATGACGTCGGCAGGGGCCTTTGATCTAGAAGAAGGAAGTGGCGATAGCGCTTTGTTCGCTTGGCTCGAGCCTGGACTTTATACAGCGATCGTAGCTGGGAAAAATGATCAAACCGGTATTGCTCTAGTGGAGCTTTATGATCTCACTGGCAATTAGCCAAGGTTGACCCGAGGGCGGGTCTACCCTACTTGAGTGGGCGTTGAAAGATTCGCTCAACATAGTTTACGAAGACGAGAACCTCCTTGTGGCAAATAAGCCGCCCGGTGTGCTGGTTGATCAATCTGTTTCCAAAGAGGCGTCCTTGAGCGATTGCGTAGCTTCGTACGCGCAGCGAAGTGTTCGCTCTCTACACCGGCTAGATAGGGATACCAGCGGGTTGGTAATGTTCGCCCTCAATGCGAAGTGGAATCGCCAGTTTTCGGAGCTCTTCGAAAAGAAGCGGATACGAAAGGCTTATTGGGTAGTGGTCAGGGGCGATTGGGATGGGCGAATTACAAAGGTCGATGCGAACATCGCCTCGGTTGCGCCTGGCAGATTTTGCAACCATCCAACGAGCGGAAAGCCAGCAGTTACTACCTTTCGGAAAATGGATTCAGTGGAGGGTTATTCCTGGATACAAGCATTACCGAAAACGGGTAGAACTCACCAGATTCGGCTACATTGTGTCGAGGCGGGATATCCGATTGTCGGGGATCGTTTTTACTCGGATGATTCGAGCAACCCATTGTTGCTCCACGCCAGAAGCCTGGTCTTCAAATTACCTTCAAGTTCCCGAGAGCTATCTTTGGTGGCTGAACCGCCAGTAAGTTGGAAACCTTGGCTCGAAAGGTTTGAGAACCGAAAGAGATCTTGAGTCCGACAATAGAGCTAACTAGAGCATGGGCATGTTAAAAGTGTATTCATACAAAGGATGCGATGGGTGTCGAAAAGCCCTGAAGTGGCTCGATGCAAAAGGCATTGATTATGAAAACGTCGCAATTAGGGAAACGCCGCCCGCCAATCGGGAGCTGGAAACTATGCTTAATGCCTACGATGGCAATCTAAGACGCCTTTTCAATGTGTCGGGTGGGGATTATCGCGCGCTAGGGCTCAAGGATACGCTCCCGTCTATGTCCAAGAAAGACGCGTTCGATCTTCTGCGAAGCAATGGAAACTTGGTAAAGCGACCATTTTTAATTGGAGAGGATGTCGCTCTCGTTGGATTCAAGGAACCGGAATGGGTGGACGCTCTGGAATCCTGAGATTCCTAGGTTGTTTCTTGCGGGCGATCGCTATGTCCGAGATCGCGTCCAGGGTCGATACGATCGCGAATGAGCTGCTTGATTTCTTTCGCTTCGGGAAACCGACCCGAGTCCTTTCTCGAGAAAATCAGCTCTTCATTGAGACGAATTTCCATTATCCCGCCGCAACCTGGCTGTAAGGCCACTTCGCCGATGTCATCTGCGAAAGTGGTCAAAATTTCTTGGGCCAGCCAAGCGGCTCTCATCATCCATCGGCACTGACGGCAATAGAGGATCGAAACTCTGGGCGTTTTCAGATCAGTCATGATGGAGCCATTCAAGGCGCCCATCGTAAGACTTCAAAGCGAAAGCGTTGCCGTCGTTTAGTTGAGCTCGGCTTGCTCGATTAGATTCTTTACGCGAGATTCGGGTTGGCGGGCCAGAGTGTTGGCATGCTTGGTAACGATGTTCAACGCAGCGATCCGATACGCTTCGCCCAAAGTTGGGAAATTCATTACGTTCTCCAGGAATACACGCACGTCGTTGTTCGGAAGTCGAGAATCTACCCTTTCTCAATGACTGGGAGTTTTGGGAAACGGTCAATAGATTGACGGTAGGCGAGACTCCTTTGGTTTCAAGTAGTGCTCCTGAAGGCTTTCTTCGACCGCCTAGCGCGATGGCTGACCAGCATTTCCACAACCAAGAATTGTCACTGACCGACTATGGGTGGAAAGTTTTAAGTGAAGGTAGTCACTATGGAGCTGGGGATTATCAGAGCAGGTGGATTGGTGGCGTAGAAGTTTCGAAGGCTTCACTGTTGTGTTGGGACTACTCGAGGAGTTGCATAGAAGTTTGGTCAGAGGCTAATTCCTAGGCGCGGGAATAGTGTGGTAAAGCTTGAGGAGATTTTGATTTGAGCGCGCGGACTACTCAATCTGTTTGTTTTCGATTGGTTCCGCGTCTAAAGTATGCTTTCTGCCTGTTCTATGCAAAGATTCGCTGTAGGCCAACGCTACTTTAGCGAGCCAGAACCCGAATTGGGCTTAGGATCGGTGGTGGACGTAGGAGCTTTCCAAGTTGAAATCGACTTCTCAAAATCCGGAGAAGTTCGACGTTATGCTTCGGATACAAGCGTGCTAAAACGAGTTTCCGTAAGCAAGGGAGAGACCGTTGAGACATCTGATGGTCGCTCGATTCGCGTAGATGCAATCGTCGATGAGGATTTGCTGTATAGATATATCGGTGACGGAGGATCCGCGAGGGAAGATGAGCTTGCCTGGGTGGATTCGTTTGGATTGCCCCAAGATCGTATCCTAAATGGAAATGCTGGATCGAGCTCGGAGTTCGACCTCAGGTATAGGACGCTCGCTATGAGAAATGAACTTAGACGATCGCCCCTCAGAGGTTTCATGGGTGGGCGGGTAGATCTCCTTCCCCATCAGATTTATATCTTGCACGAGTTTTCGTCTCGGCAGATCCCTCGGGTATTGCTCTCGGATGAGGTGGGATTGGGTAAGACGATCGAAGCCTGTTTAATTATCCAGCGGATGCGAGCGATTGGTAGAGCTGAGCGAGTTTTGATACTCGTACCCGAATCGCTGGTTCACCAATGGTTTGTCGAGCTGTTGAGGCGCTTCAATTTGTGGTTCAATATATATGACGAGGAACGCTGCCGAGCGGTTGAGAGTGGAGACGGGGAAGAGAATCCATTTCTTGATGAGCAGCTCATCCTCTGCTCGATTGACTATTTATCCGACAACGATAACCGCAGCGACCAGGCAACGGATGCAGGTTGGGACATAGTAGTGGTTGACGAAGCTCACCATCTAGAGTGGACTCCAGAGCGTTCGAATCTGCAATACGACTTGGTGTCTAATTTGAGTCGCGTTAGCCCGGGCCTGTTGCTGCTGACTGCGACGCCAACGCAGCTCGGTGTGGCAGGGCATTTCGCACGATTGCGATTGCTAGACCCAGATCGCTATAGCGATCTCGAGGCGTTTAGCCAGGAAGCCGAGGATTTCGAATCCATAGCCAGCATAGCGGAACGCATCGTTGAGGGAAGGGAACTCTCAAGCGATGATCGAAGGCAACTGAAACGGATATTCAATAAGGATCTCGAAGGCCTGGAAACGAAGCTGGCTAATTTCGAATCTGGTTTAAAGGGAGCCAAAGAGACGCTTTTGCGGGCTTTACTTGATGAACATGGAACTGGGCGAGTTGTATTCAGAAATACTCGGCTCAATATGAAGGGCTTCCCGAAAAGGAAGTATTGTCCGGCGCCCCTAGATGGCGGTGAGACCAGAAAGGGGCAGATTAGTCGGCTGTTGAAAGAGTTTCTAGTCGAGTGCGGCAAAGCTGAGGGCGGCATACGCTATGGCTTTTCGGACGATTGCCGACTGGATTGGCTGGTAGCTTTTCTGAAAGCCAAACGGGAAGCGAAAGCGCTATTGATCTGCAAGTCGCAGCAGAAAGCCATAGCGCTCGATGCGGCATTGAAGAAAGTATTGAATATAAAGGCGGCTCTGTTCCACGAAGGGCTACCACTGGTCCAACGGGACCGGAATGCGGCTTGGTTTGCTGAGGAAGAAGGGGCCCGCTTGCTAATCTGTTCCGAAATCGGAAGTGAAGGGCGAAATTTTCAGTTCGCTCACCACCTAGTTCTTTTTGACTTGCCCATCAATCCTGGCTTGCTCGAGCAAAGAATTGGTCGACTCGACCGTATTGGGCAAACGGCTACAATTCAGATCCATGTACCTTACCTGGTAGGGAGTCCGCAAGAATTCTTGGCGGATTGGTATCATCAAGGATTGGATGCATTCGAAAGCTGCGCGCATGGAGTGGCTGAGTATCGAAAAGCTTTCGAAAAGAAGGCTCTCAAGGGAGCTGTAGCGTATGGGACGCAAAAAGAATCTCCTGGGAGAGGAGAACTAGAGAAACTTATTGAGGAAACACTGGTTTTCAGAGAATCGCTGAATGAGAAGCTGCGTCGTGGAAGGGATCGCTTGCTAGAATTGAATTCGTTTGACCCTGCGATTGCCGAGAAAGTAATTGAGGCGATTCGGGAATCGGAATCGGACAACCGAGCCAGAGAACTACTCGGGGAGGTAATGGATCTCTTTGGGGTGAGAATTGAGGAGCATGAAGGTGGAGATGTTTTCCTCAATTCTCGACATGCCTACGTAGACTCGTATCCACAAATCCCTGAAGAAGGATTGCTTGCCACGTTCGAGCGAACTCGAGCGATCGCCCGCGAAGATATTCGATTCGTATCCAAAGACCATCCACTCTTTGACGAATCAATGGAATTGCTTATAAACTCGGAAAAAGGAGTTGCCAGTTTCGCGCTTCTCGAGTCGGAGGAGTCGAATCTGTTTCTAGATGCGGTGTTCGTGCTTGAGGCGGTCGCAGATTCCAAATTGCATGTAGAACGGTTCATTGCTACGACTCCGCTACGCGTACTCGTTGACGCTAGCGGCCGAGACTTGGGAACCCATCGAGAAACCGAGATTGTCGAATCAGAACTACGGAATGGATCGATTAATCGCTTCCTTGAAGATACGGGTTTCTCGAAGGAGCTCCTGACAACTCTTCTCGACTCTGCTGAAGCGATGGCAGAGAAGGATGCGAATCAATTGAAAAAGGAGGCCAGATCCAGAATGAGGCGAGCTCTAGGTGGAGAGCTGGAACGGCTGATTGATCTAAAACGGATCAATCCAAATGTCTTGCCGGAGGAAATCGAACTGGCCAAGGAAGAGATTAACGGCATCGATGCCGCAATAAGCTCAGCCCGATTGCGTTTGGATTCTTTAAGACTGATTGTCCAAGGCGAAGTAGATCCGTGGGAAGTCTAGCGTTCTATCCGAGGGCCTAGTTCGGTGCTCATTGGAAGATTGCTTAGCCGGCTAGGAGCCTAACCTTCATATAATTGGCCGAAAATACCTGTTTTTGAGTAGTTTAATCTATTGTCGATTCGCTAAGGATCCTTAGTGTGCAGGGGTGGCTTTTTCGGATGCGATTCCCGTGAACCGGCCCTCAGCTAGGGGCGAGGAATGCCAGGCGCTGAACGAATGCCTGTTGAGGACGGTTACGGAGAGCCAATTCAGAAAGTTGACGTATCTTCAGAGACTTTGGAGCGAAGCGCTAGGGCGAAACTGAAAAACGCCCTGCGACAAAAGCTTGGATATAATGTCCAGGGAAAGCTGAGCTCCACCGAAAGGCTGGGACAGCATCTTTCTGCGAAAGTATAGTGGAATGGTATCAGCTTGCTTATTCGACGGTGACCGATTTGGCCAAGTTGCGCGGCTTATCTACGTCGCATCCCCGTAGATTCGCTATGTGGTAGCTAAGAAGCTGCATGGGAATGCTCGCAAGTACCGGCAAGATGGCTCGGTGGCAATTCGGTATAAGTATCTGGTCATCGACCAGGTCCTCGGGAAGCGGATTGCTCTCATTGGCAACAGCGATAACCGGGGCGCCTCGAGCTTTGACCTCCTGAATATTGGATACGAGCTTGCCATGAATATCAGGCTGGGTTGCTAGAACGATGGCTGGACATTCCCCGCTGATTAAAGCAATGGGTCCATGCTTCATTTCGGCTGCCGGATAGCCCTCAGCATGGATATAGGAAATCTCTTTGAGTTTCAGCGCTCCTTCTAAGGCGATTGGAAACATGTCCTGACGACCTAGGAATAGGCAATCGGTCATATCCTTGTATTTTTTGGATACTTCCAAAATCTGATCATTCAGTTTGACGGTTTCCGCTACCAAAGCGGGCGCTTGCTTGAGGGCTTTGACGTAGTCGAGCCCTTCTTGAAAGGACATGTCGCGGAGCCGGCCGAGATAGAGAGCCAGCATGGACAAAATATGCAGCTGAGAAGTGAAGGCTTTTGTCGAGGCGACGCCGATTTCCGGACCGGCATGTTGATAGATACCGCCGTCAGATTCGCGGGCGATCGTCGAGCCGACGCTATTGTTTATTGCCAGCGTCTTGTATCCTTTTCGTTTGGATTCACGCAGGGCGGCTAGCGTGTCAATCGTTTCCCCGGATTGGCTGATCACCATGACTAGCGTATTCTTGTCAAGCGGCGCGTTTCGGTAGCGAAATTCCGATGCGTACTCGACCTCGACGGGAATACGGGCGAATCGTTCGATGAGATATTCGCCGACTAGGCAAGCATGCCAGGCCGTACCGCAGGCGCAGAGCAATATGCGATCGATTTGCCTGAGTTCCTGGGCGCTGACGTTAAGACCTCCAAACTTGGCGGTGCTTTGATCATCGGAGAAACGTCCTCGCATCGCGTTTTCCAAGGCCTTTGGCTGATCGAAGATCTCTTTCAGCATGTAGTTCCGGAAGTCTCCCAACTCGCTTTCGGCGATTTCCCAGTCGATCTTTTTAACCTCCGGAGTGAGGGCCTGCTCGTCCGAAGTGATCAGATTAAGTTCCCCGTCTTTGAGGCTAACGATTTCCCCGTCGTTCAGGTAGACGACATTGGAAGTTCGGCTGATGATTGCCGATACATCGCTGGCCAGTAGGTACTCGTCGGCCCCAATGCCGACAATTAAAGGCGAACCCTTGCGAGCCCCAACCAGTTCATTCGGCTGTTCCACGCACATCACAGCGATCCCATAGGTTCCCTCGATGTGGCTTAGCGTCTTGCGGACGCTGTTCAAAAACCGGTTGTCCGAATCGGCGTCCTCTTTGGCATAGTGATAGGCGATCAGATTGCAGAGAGCTTCGGAGTCAGTTTCAGAATAGAAAGTGTACCCTTCACCCTCTAAAAACTTTCGAATCGACAGGTAGTTTTCGATTACGCCGTTGTGAACCATGGCGATTTTACCGTCACTGCTCACATGAGGGTGGGCGTTTTCCTCGGTAACGGCCCCGTGCGTGGCCCAGCGAGTGTGGCTGATTCCAAGTTGCCCAGATAGCCCATTGCCGGATACGTTTTTAGCCAGATCAGTGACCCGGCCTTTGTGCTTTTTCAGCTTTAGCGCCTCGTCAGCCAGGACGGCTACTCCAGCCGAATCGTAGCCCCGATATTCGAGCCGTTTGAGCCCTTCGAGCAAGATGGGAGATGCCTCCCGCGTTCCAATATAACCGACGATTCCGCACATGATGAGAGGTGGATTTGATTTGAGTGGATACCTCTTTGGTTTTTTGGCTTCTGGAGACGAAGATTGTTTTCTATTGGTGTTGGTGAAAAGGCCGCTTTTCTCTCAGAGTCGTTTTCTTAAAGTATTTAAATCCCCAATCGGACATAACCTGCGATTATTAATCTAAATTCGCTTCTATATTCACTCGGATTATCGGGACTCTTTTCTTCTCGAATTTTCCTGCCCGCCTTTGTTACCGCCTTTTTTCTGAAGTATGGCCATTCGTGGCCCTTTTTGAACAACATTGAACTGCTCGCGAATTTAGCGGAAAAGGCGAACAATCATCCGACCTGGTTCACGAGTGGCTGGGTGATCACAGCGCTAGGGGTATTGTCTCTACTCGAGTTCGCGGCTGACAAGTCGCCCGAAGCCCGGGAGCTTATGGATGACTTTTCGGTCTATGCGAAAACCAGTCTTTCTGGACTGACGACGTTGGGTGTCATGAATACGGCGGATGCCGAGTTCGCTGGAGATGTGCTGCAACAGGCGGGAATCATCGAGCTGATTCCCGCCATCGTTTCCGCGGGAGCCACCTATTTTGGAGCCACGGTAAGAGGCGGAGTATAGGGAGTTCTCACCGATGCAGATCCAGATGGCACGGTAAAGATTCGCGGATTTATCAGCTGGGTTGAGGACTTTTTAGCAGTCGTCGGAGTTTGGTATCTCCTGTATGCGCCGGCCTTCGCCTTAATCGTGATCCTCGCCTTTTTCGGATCGCTATAACTTATTCGCAAGTACCACGAAGGGAAATTGGAGGATCTCAAGACGCCCTGTGAAAATTGTGGCGAACGCATTCATTCATTTGCGACGGCTTGCCACCATTGCGGAGCTAAACGGGAACATCCGAACTTTATAGGGTTTTTAGGCGGCGTCAAAGATGAGAAGGCGGCATCGGTTGAAGATCAGAAACTGCGACTCATGCGACTCAAGCGCTCGCCGTTGTCGGGCGAGCGATTCGAAGGAAAAGGGGTCGAGCAACAATGCGAAGAGAATGGAACAACCGCGTTTGCCGACAAGGCTTTGACTCAAGCCTACATAGGTTCAGTAGGAGCTAAACTCCCTAAGGTGCTCTTGGTGAGCGCTATACTGGGAATCGTACCCGTGCTGGGATTGATCGCAGGGGTCATTTACTACCGATTGCGTTTAGTAGCCCCTTTCCGAAGATATCTGACGTTCGGACAGAGCTTTGTGACCATATGGCTGCTCCGAATCATACTGGTAGTCTTGGCGATTCTCCAAGTGTCTTTCGGCGGTATCGTGGCTGTTCCATTGATGGCCCTGCTGAATTTCCTATTCTACCGATCAGCTTTCAATAAAGCGCTCTCCAAGGCGAATTTGCTTTAGAATGAAAAAACGGCGCCTTTTCTTTGGCGCCGCGGGATTTACGCGACGGCCGCCCTCGGTGGGCGACCGCCGGTTAGTTTTCTTATTTAGTTATGTTTCGCTCCCATCGTTGGATTCCAAGCGTTGACCGAGGTCAAGTGAGCTAAACTCGATTAGAAACGAGGATGGGTTCCTCGCTTGAAGCTCGATTAAGCTCGCTGCTTGAGATCCATAGCTCCCAGGCCAATTAGGGCAGCGGTTACTGCTAGGCCCGCCACGAGATCTCCGGATGGACCGACGAGGCCCAGGAATCCGAATGGCACGAGAGCCAGGATGATGGATGCGATCAGGTTGCTTTTCGTTTGTGTGTTCATTTTTGCGGTCAGTTTTGGCTGACGCTAGGGATTATCGCGCATTTTAGTTATAACTTGAAATACTTATTAAGTATTAAAACAATAGTTTAAACCTATGGAAATGCATCAGCTCAGGTATTTCTTGGCTGTAGTGGCCGAGAAGAATTTCACTCGGGCGGCGGAACGCTGCCACGTGTCGCAGCCGTCGTTAAGCGCCCAGATCATTAAACTAGAAGATGAACTGGGAGATCGGCTGTTCAATCGATTGGGCCGGCGCATAGAGTTGACCATGGCGGGATCCTATTTCGAGAAGCGGGCTCGGAATATTCTGATGGAGGCCGACAATGCTTTAAGGGAGATTCAGGAAGGGACGGGAGACCCGAAAGGAACTCTCCAAATTGGAGTAACTCCTTCAGTATCACCCAAACTTTTGTCTCCCGTTCTGAGGACCTGTAGGGATCGTTATCCCAATTTGAAGATTCAGGTGAATGAAAACCTTCGCCGGTCTTTGCTAGAGAATCTGATCGATGGCGATCTCGAAGTAGTCATCTCTTCTTATTCCGGAAAATCGGCAAACGTATTTGCAGAACCAATACTCCAAGAATCGCTAAATTTGGTAGTCCCGTCAGGCCACCCTTTAGCCATGGAGGAGGTCATCGATCTTAAGGAGCTGAAAAATGAACGGCTGATACTAATTGGAGAGTCGTCGACTTTGGGGGAGAAAGTGATCGAATTCTTCGAGCTCAATGATTTCGAGCCGGACATTGCCGGGTTGTGTTCCCAAGTACATACGGCCAAGTCTCTCGTGAACTGCGGTCTGGGGTTAGCCATTTTGCCAGAAACGGCTCGAGAAGATGTATCGCCCTACGACGTTGTATTCAAACCGTTGGCCTCAGCCAAGATGTCGAGATTGCTATTCGCTTTGACGCATGAGCGGCGCTATCTCTCTTCTGGGGCTAACCTGTTTTTGGAAACGGTTCGCGAGTTTGTCGATACGAGAAAATCGCCAAACCGCGAGTAGCGCGGATTGGCGATTCCAAATTTGAAGCGAGTGACGGTGATTCGCTAGAAGCGAACCATTTTTGTCCACTTGGTTTTGCTTTGAGAGCTTTTGACTGCCGTGGCGACGAACGCCATGCCCCTCAAACCGTCTTCGACGGTTGGAAAGTCGGGATTTTTTGGAGGCTTTCTCCCGCTTACTTCTGCGGCTATAGATTTGGCAGCAGCAAGGTAAACATTGGCGAACGCTTCAATAAACGCTTCCGGATGCCCGAATGGCGTGCGCGTATTCTCAGCAGCCGCTTTGCAAACGTAGTCGTTTCCTCGTCGAAGAATCTGCCGCGGCTTGTCGTGATATTTGACGATCAGCTCATTGGGATCCTCTTGATGCCATTCCAGCGAGGCCTTGGTTCCGTACACGCGAATATTCAGATTGTTCTCGTCGCCATTAGAGATCTGCGATGCGTAGAGCACGCCTTTGGCGCCCCCTTTGTAGCGGACTAGGATGTTGCCGTCGTCATCTAGCTTACGACCTGGGACGAAGGTAGTCAGCTCGGCGCACATTTGATCGATTTCCAATCCGGTAATGTAGCCGACTAGATTGTCTGCGTGGGTTCCGATGTCGCCCATGCAATTCGACGCTCCGGCGATTTTTGGATCCGTTCTCCAGGAGGCGATTTTGCCGCTATTGTTGCTCACAATATCGCCAGTAGCGTATCCTTGTGGATATTCTGTAACCACTTTAAGAATACGGCCCAATTTACCCTTGCGAACCATGTCCTTGGCCTCTTTGACCATAGGATATCCTGTATAGTTGTGAGTCAGGGCAAAGACTTTACCCGACTTTTTGACGATACGCCGCAGTTCCCGGGCTTCGTTCATGTCGAAGGCGAGCGGCTTGTCGCAGATTACGTTGAAGCCCGCTTGCAGAAAGCATTTGGCTACCGCGAAGTGCAAATGGTTCTGAACGACGATACTGACGAAATCGATACGTTCGCCTACCGGGAGAGCAGACTCCTTTTCGGCCATTTCCTGGTACGACCCATAAACCCTGGATGGATCGAGATAGAGGTCTTTGCCTGAGAGTTGCGATTTTTTCGGATCGGATGAGAAGGCGCCGGCGACTAGCTCGATCTGCCCGTCAAGATTAGCAGCCATACGATGGACGGCCCCGATAAAGGCTCCGCGGCCTCCACCAACCATTCCCATTTTCAGTTTTCTTTTCATAGATACTTTCTCCCTCTAATTTAACAGGCGGCCGGCTTGCCGGACTCGGCTGATTCGTAGATAGCGTCAATAATTTTCATAAGCGAAACCGCTTGATCGGGTGTATTGAGCGGCTCCTCTTTTCCCTCGATGGAATAGATAAAGTTAGCAGCCGACCGGGATCTGCCCATATCTTCGCAGGCGTCTACGATAATGTCGCGATTGACGGAGTTGCCGTTTTCCTGGACGTACAGTTCGCAACTGTCGATGCAGGTTTCATCAAGTCCATCAATTCCGAATAGACGCTCGATTTTCCCGCCTGCTCCGGTGCCTTGAAACACGACGGATACTTCTTCTCGCTTGACGAGTTCGGCCCAAGAAACCTGCAAGCTCAATGTTTGCCCGGTTTTGAATGTGACAAATCCGTGAGCTGCTGCCTCGACGTCATTGACACCTTCAGCATTGTCGGGAATGCCCCAGGGACCTTTGAAGTTCTTGTCGGTAATGAAGTCAGAAAAGGTGTTCCCCATCACGTATGCGGGTTCGGGATACCCCATCAGATGCATTGAAAGATCGACCATATGAAGAAGATCGATTAGCGGTCCCCCTCCGGAAAGGCTCTTGTTAGTAAACCAACCGCCGAAGCCTGGAATGCCTGTTCGGCGTATCCATTTCGCTTGGGCGGAATTAATGTTCCCGATCGTTCCATCTGCCACGTATTCCATCATGGCATAAGATTCGGGGCGGGCCCGATTGTTGAAATTGAACATCAAATGTTTTGATGAGGCTTCGGAAGCCGCTTTCATTTGCTGTACTTCGTCTGCATTCAATCCGGGAGGCTTCTCGCAGAATACATGCTTGCCCGCGCTGAGCGCCTGGACGGCCAGCGGGGCGTGAAACTTGTTGGGAACGATAATGGATACGGCGTCGAGATCCGGCATGGCCTCGAACATCCCTTCGACAGAACCGAAGGTCTGGGCTACCCCGTATTCCTTGGCGGTCGCTTTCGCTGCTTCTTCGTTGAGGTCGGCAATGGCGACGATTTCCGCCCCGGCTTGCCGAAATCCATCGATGTGGTACTGGGCCATGCCTCCAGCCCCTATAATCGCTACTTTCGTGCTCATAAATCTTAGACGCTAATTTGCGTTTATTGGTTTTCTTTGTCGAAGGCCGAGTCGAAGGCGACGTCGCTTGAAGGGAAGTCGACAGAGCGGACAAAGGCGGATGCCTCGGTAGCTCCGTGGACGCGGTCCATGCGAATATCCTCCCACTCAACGGACAGCGGACCTTGATACTGGATGTCGTTGAGGGCGACTATGATATCCTCAAAAGCGATATCTCCGTGGCCTAGCGAACGGAAATCCCAGTAGCGTCGGGGATCACCAAAATCGGTATGCCCGCCGAACACGCCTGTATCCCCATTGCCATGACCCCACCAAACGTCTTTCATGTGGACGTGATAGATGCGGTTGGAAAAGGTTCGAATGAATTTGACGTAGTCGACTCCTTGGTAGCCCAGGTGGGAAGGATCATAGTTGAAACCGAACCGCTTGTGCTCTTTCAATGCCCGGATCGCTCGTGAAGCCGAGGCGATGTCGAAGGCGATTTCCGTTGGATGAACTTCCAATCCGAAATTGACGTTGACTTTGTCGAACTCATCCAGAACGGGGATGAATCGATTGGCGAAGTCTTGAAAGCCTTTTTCCAGGAAGGCCTGATCCGTGGGAGGAAAGGCATAGAGGGCATGCCAAATCGAGGACCCAGTGAAGCCATTGACGACTGCTGGAAAGTCATCCTTCTTTTTACGACCCGGTTTTAGATCGAAAAACTTGCGACAGGCCTTGGCGGTTTTGATCAGTTTGCGAGCGGCCCGACGACGGACGCCCTCCGGTTTGCCATCGCCCCAAACATCGGGAGGGAGAATCGCTTTGTGACGCTCGTCGATATTGTCGCAAATCGCTTGTCCTATGAGGTGATTGGAAATGGAGAAGCAAGTGAGCCCATGATCCGCAAGCAGCTCCCATTTCTCTTTGCAATATTTCTTGCTTCGGGCTGCCTGATCCACGTCGAAGTGGTCGCCCCAGCAAGCGAGTTCAAGGCCGTCGTACCCCATCTCTTTGGCGAGAGGAGCGAGCTCGTTGATCGATAAGTCGGCCCATTGGCCGGTGAATAATGTTACAGAACGTGACATAGCGAGTTTTCAGTAAATGGGGTTCGTGGATAAAAATTCCTAAGAGAAGGTTTTTGTGAACTATTCGATCTAGGGAATCAATGAGAAATGTCGGCCTGAATTGGCCCAGTCGCCGATTCGGGTTTCTTGAAGCCCGGTCCTCTACGAGTTCGGCTAAACGTATTTGGCAACTGAATACAAATAAGCCGAATCCAAACTCGTTATTTCGAGAGGATGGGCGATCAGTCGTAAAGCCAGTAAGCTTGGCTTTGGATCTGGAACTGCTTGGCCTGGCGTTCCCAAACGCCGATGAACCCGGCTCGGTTTGCTTGGGTTCCTTTACGAGAAATTTCGTTCCACCAGCTGGTTGAGCCCACATGTTTGTTGAATAACTCCATTTGCGTATTCGGGGCGCTCGAAAATGGATTGGCGGGATCGAACAGAGCTGTAATTTGCATCATGTGAAAGCTGAGCTCCGTTGGACGCCAGGCTCTCCAGTCAGTAACCTTTACGTACAAGCCTGTATTGCCACCGCCGAATGGTTTGCGTTCGAATGCCACTCCGGGAATAGACCGACGGTTTAGCTCGCGTTCGAGTTGATCGAGCGTAGCGTTGGTGTGGGTCAGAATTCGAAAAGGATATTCGCTTCCGATACCGTGTTTGAAGTTCCCCAATTGAGCGCCGAGGCCTGTCATGGCGTATCCAACTGCTGCTGGAAAATCGGGAATATTCGGGGAGGGGGCAATCCATTTCAATCCGAGCATTGGCCAACTCATGTATCGATTCCATCCGTCCATAGTGACTACGGTCAGCTTGCCGGTCCGCCGTTGAATATCGGTGATGCTGAGAATGCCTGGCTTTGAAACGGCCATTCGCGCAAGCTCTCCGATGGTAAGACCGTGAACGTAGGGTATCGAGAAGGCCCCAACATAGCTTTGCCAGCGCCGCTCGACTATTGGACCATCGACTTTCAGGCCTCCGAGAGGGTTGGGCCGATCTAGAAGGATAACCTCAACCCCGTTCTCGAAAGCGGCTTCCAGCGCGAGTTTCATGCAGCTGATAAATGTGTAGGACCGTGTACCAATATCTTGGAGGTCAATTACGAGGACGTCGATGCCTGCCAGCATGTTCGGTGTCGGCTTTCGGTATTTTCCGTAGAGGGAGTATACCGGGAGCCCGGTTCTTGGATCTATGGCATTGTCGATGGGCTCATTCGCCTTCTCGTTACCGTAGATTCCATGCTCTGGCCCGAAAAGAGCCACGAGATTCACCGCGCGATTCTGGTGAAGAATGCGCACTGTGGAAATTCCCAGGCGATTGACGCCGGCTGGATGGGTAAGCAATCCCACGCGCTTGCCCAGCAATGGAGCGAATCCTTGATCGGCGAGGACGTCGATTCCCAGTTTGATGTGCGGCCTGTAAGGGAGGCTTCCCGTCTGACTCTGAAGCAATCCCTGGAAAGTCGTATTGGAATTTTGGGGAATTAGATTTTGGGCCAGCAGCGATTGCGTGGCAATCAGTATCGCGATGATCGGAAATGCGCGTGTCATAGGAGTCTATCGAGCGGTTTTCCCGCTCTAAGTCGAAAAGGTTGCGCAGGTTTGCAGTTGGGGGCAAACCGGAATGCTACTTTTCGGCATTCTCTGAGGTCGAGCGGGCCGCTTCTTCGCTTGGATGAAAGCGAATCGGTAGACCATATCAAGGAGGAAGGCTAGTGCCAGCCCGGCTATAATGCCACCGGTTACCAAAGAGAATGCGGTGTAGCCGATCTGGGAATCCATTACGTCCAGTCGCAGCGTCTTTATGACACGGTCGCCCAAAAGAGCTAAAGCTGGGTAGATGGCCCACATGGTGGCGAGATTCGTTACCAATTGGGTTCCCATTATTACCGGCAAATTGGCTCTGAGGACCCAGGCTGATGCGAAAGCGAGGATGAATTGGATGCCGACGATGGGCAAAAATGCGATGATGAATCCAAGGTAGAGGGCTAGGCTGACTTCTCGAATCCGAAATGACCAGAGGTCGGGCCGCTTTCTAGCTGTATTGGCGAACCATTTAAGAACCGGCCAGCGATGAAGCGTGGCTTTGCGAGGCAAGGGTCGAAGCAGTTGTTTTGCTCGCCTAATTCGAATGCGCTTCTGCTTTCGCGCTTCGTGTTCGTACATGGCCTCCGCTTCAGCGACGTTCATTGGCTATTGTTCGATTTTTGTCAGAGTTGGGATTTGCTAGGTCCAGTCTCGGTTTTACGCTGCAAATTGCCTGGTCGGCTAGATTTAACTGAGTCTGACACCTCGTTTTAACAATTGTTTATCCGAGGAGAATAAATCGGCCCAGATTACGAAGTCTGCAGCCTAGGTCTAGGAAGATTGGGCGAAATGTTCCCGAAGCGCTTTCCTCATATTTTCTTCTGTTTTTTGCAGAGCTTCAGGCAGGGGCAGACTCGGCGCCGAAATTTGCCTGAGGGAAGCTTGAGCAATTGGGCAATCGGGAATCGACCCAATACTGCCAGCCAAAACTAGAAGCCGCTTGTTCTTGGCAATCGTTTCCAGCGCAAGGGCCCCTGGTCCCTTGCCATGAAGGGATGACTCGTCAAAGCGACCCTCGCCGGTGATCACCCAATCGGCTTGAGAAAATTTTTCGTCAAGACCAATCCAAGCTTTGACTAGACTGTACCCGGATACGATCTGGGCTTCCAAACCAGCTTTGAGTCCAAAGGCTGCTCCACCAGCTGCTCCAGCCCCCGCTTCATCGCGAGATGCTGGGTACGCCCCGTCGGCCTGAATCAATAGATCGGCGAGGCGCTCGGTTTCAGATTCCAACTCTTGAAAACGGTCTTTCGTGAGCCCTTTTTGCGGCCCGAATATAGCTGCTGCTCCCCTGTTTCCGAGCAAGGGATTCTCGACGTCACACGCGAGTCGAATCTGGAAGGACTCAGGAAGCTGCGTCGATGACAGGGAAATCTTAGCTATTCTAGGCCAAATGTTGGGTATTGGAGCCCCATCGATTTGGTTGTCATCTTTATCGAAAAACCTGTATCCAAGTTTCCATAACGCACCCAATGCTAAATCGTGTGTCGCGGACCCGCCGAGCCCGATGATCGCTCCTTGGGCTCCTTTTTCCTGAGAGATTTTCACCAGCTCTCCGAGACCTGCGGTAGTTACGTCCCAGGGGGATCTTCCGTCGATTGGCGTGAGGGCAATACCACTACTCTCGGCCATTTCTATGACGGCGATTTGATCGACCTCCGGGCTCCAGTTTAGAAGCCGTCGGGCCGCCGCGGGAATCTTTTCAGCCGAAACTAAGCCGTAGCGAGCATCCACGACTCGTTGTCGCGGATCCGTGACCGAAGCGATGTGGAAATCACCGTCGAGTATACCCGCAAGCGTGTCGCAGAATCCATCTCCCCCATCGGCGAGCGGGGCCGTGTCGATTTCCCAGTCGGGGCGGAGAACTCCTAGTTCGTCGGCCGCAGCCTTGCAGGCTTCTCGGGCGGAAAGAGCGTCCTTGAATTTATCGAATGCTAAGAGAACCCGCATCGGAAAACCGCGATATTCGAATAGGATTAAGGGGCGATTTTTAACCATGACCGAACGTCTTTGACGTAGCGTGTATCCAACGCGATGTCGCGCGCTTTTCGCTCCTCGGCTCGGGATGAAACGTTTCCTGAAAGAATGACCGATCCGTTTGAGACCTCGATTTCAATATCGCTAGCGTCAATTGAAGAGTCGAGCTTTAGACGACCGCTGATCGCTGCTTTGATTCCGGCGTCCTTAGCGGAATCGATGATCTCCTTACCTTTTTCGGCGATTTCCTCTCGTTCCTCCCGAGTGTTGCCGAGCAAGGATCGAGCTCCTTCTTTAAGATCATCTGCTACCTTTTCCGTAGGCTCGGCAGCTTTGTCATTCAACTCCTTCATGGGCGATTCGGAAGAGCCTTTCTGATGCGATTCGCGATCGGACAGCGAAAGAGCTGATTTGAACGATTCGGGGTCGTTGTAGTAAGCCGTTATCATCGCTCCAATGAAAATGCCGAGTATGAGGGCGGTGAAAAAAGTTTTCATAGCTAAAGAAATATGGATCGGCCATATCCTCTTTAAGCTAGGTGGTTAGTCAATGAGGGATGGGTTGGGTCAGGCAATATTGGGTTGTGTGCAGCTCTGAATTGCAGAATTCTAGTAGAATGATTTCCAAACGGTTTCTATTTGCGTGGATCGCGGTTCTTGGATGGGCAGTGTTTGCCTGGGCGAATACGGATGTCCCGAGCAATTATCCGACGATCGGCAAGATCAACAAAATGGATGGTCGCCTGGATGTATTGATCGATCCAGATGCGAAGATCGAGGTCTTGGCCTCGGGTTTTGTGTGGTCGGAAGGTCCTGCATGGAATAAGCAGGGCTCATTTCTTGTATTCTCGGATATCCCTCGAAATGTAGTAATGAAATGGAGCGAGACTGAAGGATTGAGCGTGTTCATGAAGCCCTCTGGATACACAGGTATCGATGATTATGGAAGGGAGCCAGGTAGCAACGGATTGCTTTTCGATTCTGAAGGGCGTTTGACTCTATGCGAGCATGGAGATCGCCGTGTGTCGGTACTTACGGAAGGGGGGGGTAAGCGAACTCTGGCGGACAACTATCGAGGCAAGCGTTTCAATAGCCCAAACGATCTCGTGTATGCCTCGAATGGAAACCTGTATTTTACGGATCCTATTTATGGACTTCCAAAGAGGGAAAACGATTCGAAAAGGGAGATGGATTATTGCGGTGTGTATTTACTTCGCCCTGACGGTGAAGTTGTATTGCTCACTAAGGATTTTAGCAGGCCAAACGGAATTGGGCTATCGCCAGATGAAAAGACGCTTTATGTTGCTCAATCCGATAGTGCCGCTCCAATTGTGAGATCGTTTCCAATAAGAAATGATGGTTCACTAGGCGAAGGCAAACTGTTCTTCGATGCATTGCCCTACAAAGGAGACGGAGTGGGAAATTGCGACGGAATGGCGATCGATCAAGATGGGAATCTTTGGGCCACGGGCCCCGGTGGCATCTACATCCTTTCGCCCAATGGCGATCTGCTCGGACGCATCGAAACAGGCGAGCATTCCAGCAATTGCGCTTGGGGGGATGATGGTTCAACCCTTTACATGACGGTAGATATGTACGTCTGCCGCGTTAAAACGCGAGTCAAGGGGATCGGGTTTTAGGGAGTTGGTTACTGGATACGAGGATATCTAGTAAACTTCAGCTTCGATCAACAAGGGTTCCGAGCCTAGATCTTCGAGCCAGCAAACTCGCTCGGATACGACATCCAGCTTGAGCCAAAATTTGCCGGGCTGGTCTACATGAAGCGGAACATCCGCTTCGAATCCTTCCTCTGGCTCCAATTCTACAGGAATGGGTAAGCGCGTGTTGTCTTTCAAAATCTCTTTGCTGTTGTAGTCCAGCAAGCGCGAGGCGATGTTCATGACCCCGATGAAGTTTTCGTTTTTGCATAGCCACCTTGAGTCGCCAGTATTTTTAACGGTAACACGCACGTTTTTGCGCTCGCCAGCCTTCAATGATAGATGGGATTGGTCGCAAGTAAGCTCGTGGGAGAGTCCATTAGAGGCGTAGCGGCTGTCGTTCATGGGCCTGCCTTTCTGAAAATAGAAGATTCCGCTGTTTCGCTCAAAATTGGAGATTGAATCTCGCATGCTTTCCGGAACTGCTCCCGAAACACACTCGCGCCACTCGGCATAGCTCAACACGTACTCGGGACATGCGGCGACTTTGAATACAGGCCCCTCAAAGCCAACATTTCGAAATTGAGCGGCGAGTTCATCCATGTTGAGATCATTCTCGAGAACATTGAATTCGCGCATTTCTCGTTGCGATTCCTCCGTTGTCGAGTGGGGCCCGATCGGTTCGTTGAACACGATAGTTCCGCCATTTCTCAACACTCGAAAGAATTCTTGGATAATTTGGTTTTGGTTAGGAACGTGGTGGAAAGCGTCGAAACAGATAATTCGGTCGATTTCCTCATCCTCAGTCGGTATCCGAACTCCATCGAAAAGTCGGTTGTCCCAAGACGCTAGTGGCTTATTGGGAATTGGGTACTCTTCGAAAAGGCGCTGACCAAGACGTAACGCTTCTTCAGATACGTCTGTCGCAATCACAGAACATCCCATTTGCCAAATCGCTTTGGAAATCCAGCAGGTTCCAGCTCCGAAATCTAACACCTTCATCCCGGGTGCGAGTCGAAGGCCCTCGAGCATAAGCCCTAAGCGAACCAACAATTGGGGAGTGTGGTTGGGCATGGAGAAAGGCTTGCCCATCTGAATCTCAACTGCTGGAAGCCTTTTGTAGTACTAGTCCGAATATCGATTAAATTCTTCAATACTGTGCTCGTCGATCAATTTCTTGGGATCGATGAGTTCTTGTTCCATTTTGGCTTCTTTGCGTTGCGGTTGGCTACTGGAGATTATCCGTAGGCGGCACCCGTATCCACGTCGATCACACGGTAATTTTCAACGTGGAAGTGCGGATCCGAGCGGAACGTTAGCTGGGCGTGGTAATCTTTTTCCAGACTGATAAGCAAATCAGCATCCTCTTCCCGCAGCCGGTCGATAATGGCCGGATTTACGAGAACTCGGAGTTTGATAGGCTTATCCGGATCCGTGGCTCGAGTGCGAGCTCGGCGGACGATTCCCGAAAGCTTTCGCTGCAACTCGACGCTCACTGTAGTGGCGGATTTCACGATGCCTTTCCCACGGCAGTATGGGCAATCTGTATACAAGCCTGATGACACGCTCTCCTGCATTCTTTGACGCGTCATTTGCATGATGCCGAGCGGAGAAATAGGAAGGATATGGGTCTTCGCCTTGTCCAACGACATGTGGCGCCGCATTTGATTGAGAATCGCATTCCGGTGCTTCCGCTGTTTCATATCGATAAAATCGATAATGATCAGCCCACCGATGTTTCGCAGGCGTATTTGCCGAGCGACCTCCGCCGCGGCCTCGCTGTTTACGTGGAATATAGTGTTGTTCTCGTTGCCCTTGTTCTTGTGGGAGCCGGTGTTTACGTCGATGGCGATGAGGGCTTCGGTTTCGTCGATGACGATCGCGCCTCCTGACGGAAGCGGCACCGCTCTCTGAAACGTTTGCTCGATCTGATTCTCGATATTGTAGCGCTCGAAAATGGGAATGCTGTCGGTGTACAAATGGATTTTGTTGGTCGACCGTTTCGAGATTTGACTGACGTCGTCGACGACCGACTTGTGGTCTTCAGGATTGTCGATCAGCACGCGATCGATGTTTTCGGTCAGGAAGTCCCGTACGGTTCGCTCGCTTAGATCCGGCTCTTTATACAGGCAAGAGGGGGCTTTTACGGTGTCGATCTTGCTTTGGATTTTGTCCCAAGTCTTGAGCATTATGTGCAGGTCCCTTACGAAATACCGGGCCTTTTTCCCTTCGCCGGCTGTTCGGACAATGATACCCATGCCCTCGGGTATCGTGAGGTCCTGAATGATCTTCTTTAGGCGAGCGCGTTCCTTGGGATCTTCAATTTTCCGAGAGATGCCACATTGGTCGGAATAGGGCATCAGCACGAGAAAGCGTCCTGGTAGAGAGAGGTTCGTGGTGGTCCTCGGCCCTTTTGTGCCGATTGGGCCCTTAGTTACTTGAATGACGATTTCGGTGCCAATCGGGTAGTGATTGGGGATGTCCTTGATCGTGATCTTCTTATTTTTCTTCTTATTCTTGGAACGGTTGACCCGTACCACCTCGACGGAGGAATCCGCGGCTTGCGGCAGAATGTCCCAGTAGTGCAGGAAAGCGTTTTTCGGCAGTCCAATGTCGACGAAGGCAGCCTTCAGCCCCGGGTCGAGATTCTTGATCTTCCCTTTGAAAATCCCTCCGACTATGCGCTGGGCGCTTCGGCGACGCTCGATATCGAACTTATCAAGAATGCCGTCAACCAGAAGGCCAACACGCGTCTCCAATGGTTCGGCGTTGATGATCAGCTCGCGGTAGGGTTCTTTCTCTTTCTTGAATTTCTCGACGATTTTCGTCAGAAGCGGGCGACTTTTGGATCGCTTATCCGCTTCCTCTTTCAGTTTCGCTTGATCGACAGGCTTCGCGGGTTTCCGCGAAGGAGGATTTCGAAGCTCTTCTTCATGCTTGGACGAGGGGTCCGGTTTTTCGGTATTGATATTGTTTTCGCTCATTCTGTAACGTTTCCGAGTTAGCAGAAGGCGCCGATTCATGGTAGCAGGACCGTGTTGAGAAATGCTGTCTTAGGAATCTTATCATTAAAACTCCTTGCGAAATCTGTACACGCTTTGCGCCAGTCCTTGTAGGACGCAGCAGCTCACCATGAAGGTGCCTCCGTGACTTAAGAACGGGAGCGGTAGTCCGGTTATTGGCATCAACCCGATTGTCATTGCGATGTTAACGAAAACATGAATCGAAAACAGCGTTGCGACGCCGATAACCAAGAGCGTACCGAAACGGTCGCGGGCTATCGTGGCGATGCGTATGCTGTTCCCAATAAGCAAACCGAATAGGGTGACGACGACTACGCTTCCCAAAAAGCCTGTTTCTTCCGCGATAACGGAAAAAATGAAGTCGTTATGAGCTACTGCGCGAGGCAGGTAGCCCAGCTGGGCCTGGTTGCCATTCAGGTATCCTTTACCTAGAAGGCCACCAGAACCCACGGAAATAATCGATTGTTCCCGATTCCAGCCGACATCTCTTCGATCGACTCTGTCGGGATAAATAAAGCCCATAATGCGCTGCCGCTGATAGTCCTCTAGGACGGGGATCCAGTAGGTGGGCCCCTCAACGACTTGCTCTTCTTTCGCCTCCGCTTTGGCGATGACATACTCGCTGTACCGATGGGTATCCAACAAGACTAGCCCCACGAGCACGGCAAAGATTGCGAATGCAGTCGTAAAGAAGGACTTGGTTAGATTGGATGCGTACAGTTGGGCGAACACGACGGAAGGAATGACTAGCGCCGACCCTAGGTCGGGCTGGAACAAGATGAATAAGAATGGAATAGAAATCGCAAGCGCCATTTTCGCCAGTGTGAGACGAGATTCCTTGATGGTACCGATTTCGGATCTCGTTAGCAAGCTGGCCCCGATGACCAGGCAGGCGAGCTTAGCCAGCTCGCTGGGCTGAACGGTAGTCACGCCGACGTTGAGCCAGCGTTTCGCTCCGTATATCGTCACTCCAAGTGGACTCAATTTCACAAGGATAAGCGCGATAAGCCCTAATGAATAGAGCCAATGCGAGTATTTTAGGAAGATCTTGTAGTCAAAATAGGACACCACTGCGTAGGCGCTCAATCCCACGAAGATCCAAACGATCTGGCGAATCCAGTCGTTGCTTTGCTGGTAGTGCTGAGCGCTGTAGATAAAGAACACGCCTATGATCGATAGGACGATCAGGCATAGGGGGGAGACCGGATCGAATCGGGAATGCGATTTGTTGACTGATGGGCGTGACACCTTTGGCTCGGCTTGAGAGGCCGTGGTCCGATTGTTGAACGAGGGGAAGTCCGGTTGAAAGAAAATTCTAGCAGGTTTGGAAACTAAAACCAGCGATGGTGTCGTATAGTGCTTTGTCGCTCCTATTGGAGCTGCCGTTGTAGACGGCTTTGGCCAATCTGGCAGGTGTTCCGGAGTCCCCCGATGGGGCTCTGAAAAAGCCCTCGTAGTTACGCGAGGGCTTTTTCCTGCCTGCACGATTGCTGGTTGATCTCGGCTGCTATTTGTTTAGCACATTTTATCGAATGACGGATGAGGGGTTAGTAAAGGCCCGGCTCGATAAATGGCTATGGGCTGTGCGGCTATTCAAAACGAGATTCCTGGCGACGGAAGCTTGCCGGGGCGGTAAAGTTCGAGTGAGGGAAGAAAAGGCAAAGCCGTCCTACTCCATCAAAGTGGGCGAAATGGTGACGGTTCAGTCGGGTCCCATAACGAAAACCATCCGTGTGTTGGGCCTCATAGAGAAGCGAGTGGGCGCCAAGCTAGTTCCGAACTACATGGAGGATTTGACGCCACCGGAGGAATACGAGCTCTTGAAGATGACGGCGGCCCAAAAGGTCCTCCGAAGGGATCGGGGAACTGGCCGACCCACAAAACGCGATCGCAGGGAAATCGAACGCCTGTTCGGGAATGACTAATGCCATCTCTTTGCTGAACGCAATTGAGCCTGCATTAGAACCGCAGCGAATAGGGGAACGCCAGATTAGCCATCAGCGTTGATGGCTAGTCTGGCAGCGACCGATCTCCAAGCTACCGCAAGTTGACGCCCGTGCGGCAGCCTGAGCAGGTTGCTCTGCCGGGATAGTCTGAGAAAATGGTTCTACCGACGACTTCTGCGGATCTTCTTCGCCTTGCGGCTCGAGTGGTAGAAGCGCCAGCAGCGTTTATGGTTCTCCTCATTGCGGGATACGGCATCCACGAGTGGCTGGGCGAGTTCTTCGCTGAGGATTCCCCAGCGATAGAGAATGGATACTTTCAAGAGGAAAATGCGGGGGGAGGGCTTTTTCAGTGAATACAGAAGCGATCTTGCGATCCATTTACTGATAACTCCCTCCTCGTGGAGGCCTCGTATCCATGCTTCCGGGTCGATCGGCTTCTCTTCTTCGGGTTCCTCGAGAATGCAAGGATCTCCGATTAGAGATAGAATGCCATCGTCATAGAAGGAACCATGGATCGTCTCGCCGGTGTCTACCAGGTAATCCCATTCTACGCCCTGCGTTTGGAACAGGGCGTAGAGACCGCAATACCGCTCGAGCGATCCATTGTTTGCGATCAACAACTCATTCTCGACAACAGCTAGATTCGTTAGTCCGTCGAGATTTGTCAGCGAAGCGTAAGACTGTACAACAAGTGTGCTTACATCTGTTAGATTCAGCAACCCCGATGTGTCGACTAGGGCATGGTTACCGCTTATAAATAGGGTGCTGCCAACAGACCTGAGGTTCTCGAGCCCATCTAGATTCGTGATCGGATCAGCTGTGCCTGGCGCAGACTCGATAACCACGTCGAAGATCACTTCGGTAACATCTCTGGAGGCGTCGACTTCAGTTTGCGTTGTCAGAAAGAGACTGTCCACCGTTTGCGCTAAAACGGAAGGAGTTACGATTGCGATGGCGCTCAAAAAATAGAGACCCCGCGCGATTTGTTGGATTCGATTTTTCATATTCCCTTTTTGAGTCCATTGTCTCAGTCTTGGGTGGCTTTCGTCTACGGGCAGGGGCCAAAATCAAGTTAATAGACCGTCAAATATGTTTGGCTAATCCTGAGGGTAGGAGATCTCGTTCACTACCCATTGAGTAACCTCCACGTGCTCGATTATAGAGCGTTCGCTTCTTCGATCGCCCAACGATGAAGCGGTCTAGGTATTCGCACCCTTGAAGGAAACGAGAGCTATCGAGGGGCAGTTTGACTTTGCCAATGAAGCGTTGGGTCTATCCCCTCCCCTTGAGATTCAGTGAAAGGACTCCAATTACGGATATTGATAAAAAGGATGGCCTCCATCCATATAGCTGTTTGCATTGGGTTTGAATGAGTGGCCCTCCCCCACTAGGAAAAGTCATTGTTTTCCCGCTAGTTGTCTCGACCTTGCTGGCGGTGGCGATTGTCGTGTTCGCTCCGCAGCTCGGGATTTTCGCTTGGGGATCCGCTTGGATAGGGACGTTCGCGGTACTTATGGTCTGGAATTTCTTGAACCATGTCTGGAAGTAGGGAAGTAAGCCCAATGGAGCTGGCTAAAACGGGTGTGTCGTATCCAACCGTCGAGGACCTGTTTCAAGCGATCCTGGAAGCCCGACAAAGGGTATACAAGATTGCGCGACCGACGCCGTTCCATCGATTGAGCGAAGACGAAGACCTATGTATCAAGCGAGAGGATCTGTCGCCCATCCACGCCTACAAGTGGCGAGGCGCCTACAACCGAATGCGCTTGCTCAGCGCCGAGGAGAGGTTGCAAGGCGTGGTCTGCGCATCGGCGGGAAATCATGCCCAGGGGGTTGCTTTGGCTACGCAGGCGCTAGCGACTCATGCAGAGATTTTTATGCCCCGCTCGACGCCGCTCATGAAACAGGAAGCGGTTAGATCGATCGGCGGCGATGCCGTTCACGTTAGATTGGAGGGCGATTCCTACGACGATGCATCCCGGGCTGCCCGGGCTTACAGCGAGCAAGAGCAAAAGTCATTCATTCATCCTTACGACGACTTAGCGGTTATGGCTGGCCAGGGGACTTTGGCCGACGAAATCGTTATGTCGGGCGAGGGTGTTTTCGATATTGCCTATTTACAGATTGGCGGTGGCGGTATGGCCGCAGGAGTGGCGTGTTGGCTCAAACGGTACTATCCGAAAATCGAGATTGTTGGGGTCGAAGGGGTGGACCAGGCGTCCATGGCAGCCGCCATGAAAGCGGGGAAGCCCGTGGAGCTCGAGTATCTGGATGTGTTTTGCGATGGAACGGCTGTTAAGAAGGCTGGTGAACTGACCAGCCATTTTTGCCGGCAGTTGATCGACCGGTACCTTACGGTTTCCAATGATGAGGTTTGCGCTGCCATGCAACTGCTATGGGATACGCACCGACAAATCCCGGAACCGGCGGGCGCCATGGGTTTGGCAGGCTGGCTTCAGGAAAAAGAAAGGGTCGGTGGAAAGCGGGCCTTGGCGATTGTTTGCGGCTCCAATATGGATTTTGGCCAACTGTCGCATATCGTTCGGCACGCAGGTATTGGCTCGGCGCATAGAAGGTACTACCGCTTTTTGATTCCGGAGAGAAAGGGGGCGTTGCTGGAATTGCTGGAAACGTTTCTGGACTCGGTGAACATCATCGAGTTTCAGCATGGCATGTCTAATCTCGAAGAGGCTGCGCCCATATTGGGAATAGACGCGATGCCGGAAACCTTCTCAGTCCTTGAAGGCCAACTACTTAAATTGGGTATCCGCTTCGAAGACGCTACGGGAGACGAGGATGTGGAGTTTAGAATTATCCGATATAATGCCGAACTGATACGGAATCCTTGCTTTATCAAGATCGAGTTCCCGGAACGGGCTGGGGCTTTGCGCGAGTTCCTGATCAGCCATTGCCAACGGGCCAGCATCGTGTATTTTAATTATAGTTACACTGGAGAGCGCGTTGGACGGGCCCTTATCGGATTCGACTTCGATTCTGAAGTTACTCGAGAAGCATTTCGCAAGGGGATTTTCGAACGTCCATCAATCCTCCGCGACGTAAGGGAAATCTCTGCATCCGCGTTGGGGCGACTTGTTTGATCGGATTATGTTTACGTTCATTGATCTGTTTGCGGGTATTGGAGGGTTCAGAATCGGATTAGAGCAATTGGGTGGCCAATGCGTATTCAGCTCTGAGATAGACAAGCATGCAGCGGCTACCTATGAGCGAAATTTCGGCGAAAAGCCGGCGGGCGATATTACCCGGATCCATCCAGATGAAGTTCCGCGCCATGACGTTTTGTGCGGCGGCTTTCCTTGCCAGCCATTTTCCGTAAGCGGTAAGCAGAGGGGTTTTGAGGATGCGAGAGGAACGCTGTTTTTCGAAGTGATGCGCCTCGTTACTGCCAAGCGCCCGAGAGCTGTGTTTCTGGAAAATGTCGCCAATTATGCTCGTCACCAAAATGGAGATACGCTCAAAAGAACAGTGGCCATGCTTGAAAGCGAGGGGTATCGCGTTTCCCATGCCATCTTGAATGCCTCCAATTTTGGAGTACCTCAGGCGAGAAGGCGGCTTTACATAGTAGGAGTGAGAAGCGATGTGGAATCTCAGGCTTTTGAGTTTCCCGAGTCGTCGAATAGCGATAAGAAAGTCGCTATTAAGGATATCCTGATTTCGAATGCTGAAGCTTGCGAGCAGATCATAGACAGAATTGATATTCGTTTTGACGATACGAAGACGCAATCAGCTACAAGCCGGCCCTTGCAGATTGGTACTATCAATAAGGGCGGTCAGGGCGAACGCATATACTCTATCGAGGGTCATGGCATAACTCTCTCTGCCCACGGTGGGGGAGCCGCGGCAAAAACGGGGGCCTATTTAGTGGATGGGGTGGTTCGGCGATTGCATCCGATTGAATGCCGTCGTATGATGGGTTTCCCCGAGTGGTTCTCCATCGATTCTCGCCGAGGCCAGGCTTATAAGCAATTCGGCAATGCCGTTGCTGTTCCCGTTATAGAAGCTATTGGAAAAAGGATGCTCGAGTCGGCAGATCTAGCCTGGAAACAAGCTGAATGGAAATTCGACGATTCAAGTAAGGCCAGAAATCTGGAAACAGCGTCATAGGCAGTTTGCAAACTTGCCAGTGGGCGGCGTCTAGGATTGCTTCATGAATGAATCACCCAAGATGAAAAAGGCGAAAGACAAGCGTTCGGTCGATATGCAGATCATGCGGGATTGGGTAGACCCAGGCTCGCGAGTTCTCGATTTAGGATGCGGACGAGGCGTGCTGCTGGAGTATTTGAAGCAGACGAGAGATGTGGACAGCGTGGGAGTCGATCTCAACTTCGGGAAGATCCGTGCCTGTGTGAAACGGGGCATATCAGCTTATCTCGGGGATATGATGGATTTCATGAAGGTGTTTCCCGACAAGCATTTCGATCGAGTTATTTGCTCCAGAACGCTCCAAGAGCTGGATAACCCTTCAGTTGTCGTAAATGAAGCCTTACGTGTTTCCAAATACCTCACTGTTGGATTTGTGAACTTCGCGTATTGGAAAAATCGGTTTAGCATGCTTCTTAAAGGCCATCGGCTGGAAAACGAAGTATACCCAACCTCCTGGGAAGAATCGAGACCGGGCAACCCGCTCTCAGTTCGCCAGTTTGAAACGTACTGCGCCGACAACGGTATTGAGATAGCCAGAAAGGTTTACCTTGGAGGCGATTGGAAGCGAGAAACAACAAAGCTTCCGAATTGGTTGTGCGGATACGCGATATACGACTTGAAGGCCAAGTAGAGCTTATACCCCTTACAAAAAGTTTTGTGTAAATGGCGGAGCGTGAAGCGATTCGCTGCCTTGCGCTGCTCTCCTTTGAGGCAGCACCATTTGCTCAATCCTTTTTGTAAGGGGTATTATACTAGAAGTAGAATGGGAGCTGCGGCTGCTTGAGGACAAGCAACCCTACTTTTGGCAGTGTGGCCTATCAGATTCGCGGTATAAAACCGCTCCAACATTTCTTGAGCTAGGAGGCGAGGAAGTCGCGAACGAGGTTAAAGAGCTCGTCGGACTCTACGAGAAATGAGTCGTGGCCGAGATCCAGGTCTAGTTGCGTGTAGGACGCTCGCACGCCTTGTCTCAACATTGCCAATACAATCTCTCGGTTCTGCTCAGGGGGGAATAGCCAATCGGATGTGAATCCGACGGAAAGGGCTTTGCACTTCAGATTTTGAAAAGCCTTGTCCAGGCTTCCGTATGAATGGGCGAGATCGAAGTAACCGAGGGCTCGGGTAAAGTATAGGTAGGTATTGGCGTCGAAGCGATTGATAAAGCTTTCCCCTTGGTAGCGTAGATAGCTTTCCACTTCAAATTGAATGTCGAACGAGTAACGGTTGCCTTTCCCTGTCGGACGCCGACGTCCGAATTTTCGCTCCATGCCGCGGTCTGAAAGATAGGTGATATGGGCCATCATGCGGGCGATGGCCAAGCCGACGTCGGGACCTTCCCCTTCAGCGTAGTTTCCCTGCAGCCACTTGGGATCCTGCATAATGGCTTGGCGCCCCACTTCATCGAAAGCTATTGCCTGGGCGTTCTGTCGCCAAGTCGTAGCCATAGGTATGATACGCTTCACAAAATCGGGGTATTCGATTGCCCATTGCATTACCTGCATGCCTCCCATAGATCCACCTATGACGGCATAGAGCTCGCTGATTTCCAATGTATCCAACAAAATCTTCTGGGAGCGAACCATATCGCGAATAGCAACAAACGGAAAAGTAAGGTTGTAGGGCTTTCCGGTATTGGGATCGATGGACATGGGTCCGGTTGACCCTTGGCAGCCGCCAATGCAGTTTGCGCAAATCACAAAAAATCGATTGGTGTCGATTGGCTTGCCTGGACCGATCATGCTGTTCCACCAACCAGGCTTTCGATCGTGCAGGGAATGTACGCCTGCGCAGTGGTGGTCTCCCGTTAGAGCGTGGGCAACGAGAATGGCATTGTCCCTTTTCGAGTTAAGGTCACCGTAGGCTTCGTATCGTAGTGAAAATTCTGGGATTGTTTGGCCGCTTTCGAAAGTGAATTCTTTTGAACTGCGGAAGTCTTTGGGCGCGACGAGTCCAATCTCCCCGTCGGTCACTCGTATAAAGTCTTCCTCTGCGTGGTTCATTTCTATTTGGCGCTTGGACAAACACTCATGCTATCGGATCCACCGCGTCAAGCGGGAGCTTCCGATATGACAGAGTTGGGATGGGGTTTGCGAATCTCTTTGCGGAGGCTATTCCACCTCGAGGAAATCGACAGGAATATCGGCGTTGTGAAAGACATTCTGAACGTCATCGAGATCGTCGAGCGCATCGATGAGCCGCATGACTTGCTTGGCATCTTCCGAATTGGCAATCGGCGTTAAACTTTCGGGGAGGTAAGCGAGTTCTGCGTTGTCGGGAATGATCCCCGCTTGGGCGAGAGCTTGGCTGACGTTGTCGAATTCGGTCAATGGGGCCAGAACTTCAAAGTATTCGTCTTCAATCTTCAAGTCCTCGGCGCCAGCATCGATCGTGACGTCCATCAATGTTTCCTCGTCGGTCTTATCTCTGGAAATGATAAATTGCCCGTTGCGCTGAAACATGAAGGCTACTGAACCGGCGCCACCGAGATTGCCCCCGTTCTTAGAGAAAGTTGAGCGAACTTCAGAGGCAGCGCGGTTCTTGTTGTCGGTGGTCACTTCGACGACGACTGCGATACCATGAGGAGCGTAGCCTTCATAGACAAATTCCTCGTAGACAACGCCTGGCAGCTCGCCGGTACCTTTTTTAATAGCCCGATCGATGTTGTCGGCAGGCATGTTTTCCGAGCGAGCTTTGAGTAGCACGGTCCTCAATTTAGGGTTCATGTCGGGATCTCCGCCTCCGGCCTTGGCGGCGAGGGAGATATCCTTCGATAGGCGACTGAAGATCTTGCCGCGCTTAGCGTCAGCAGCCCCCTTCTTGCGTTTGATGGTCGACCATTTGCTGTGTCCGGACATGGGGCAAAGTAAGAAGTAAGAAGTAAGAATTAAGAAGAAAGAAATTGTTGGGATCGTCGAGTTCCCGCATTATCCCTTTTTGCGACGCTTCTTTTTCCCTCCCTCCATGGCCTTTTTCAAGGCTGGCGGAAGCTCAACCTCGAAGTCGTCTTTCTTCCGATTTATCATCCACTGCTGGCCTATGGTAAATACGTTGTTGACGGTCCAATATAGGACCAGGCCAGATGCGAACGTGTAGATAATGGGGAAGAAAATGTAGGGCATGAATTTCATCATCTTCACCTGGGCATTGTCTACAGAGGGTGTAGGCATCATACCCATTTGTATTACGAGCGATACAAGATAGATGAAAGGCAGTATATTGAACTGGTCGCCCATGAATGGAATGCTGAAGGGCATAGTGAAAATGCCTTCCTGCATGGAAAGATCGGCGATCCAAATAAAATCAGCTAGCCGCAACTCTGCAGCGCTTCGCAACATGTAGAACAGGCCGAAGAAAATAGGAATCTGGATCAGCATGGGCAGGCATCCAGCGACCGGATTCACTTTGTTGAGGCGATACATCGCCATCATCATCTCCTGCTTTTTTTGCGGGTTGTCAGCGAATTTCTCGTTGATCGCCTTCATCGGCTCCTGAAGCTTGCCCATTCGCTTCATGGAGCGGGAGGATATTAAGTTGATCGGCAAGAAGATTATCTTGATGGCGAGGGTGAGAAGAATGATAGCCACGCCGTAGTTGTGAGAAAAACTGTAGAAGCCGTTCATCATGGTAAGCAACAGCTTGGAAATAGCTCCGAAAAAGCCGAACTGCATCCCCTCCTCGGTGTTTTCGCCCACTCGCGAAACGCGATCGTATTCTTTGGGGCCAATATAGTAGTCGAATTCAAAGGTTTGTGTGTCCTGGGGAGCGAGCGTAAAACTATCCATTTTCAGCAGACCCGTCATCCCAAGTTGAGGTCGCGACTGATTCGCTAGCTGAGGAAATTCGACGGGTTGGGCGAAATAACCTACGCCGCGCTGGCTTGGCTTAAGGATGGTTATGAAAAACTGATTCTTAAGCGAGATCCAATCCACCGATCGGTCCCCAGCAATATAGTCTCGTGGCTCCGAAGAGAAAAAAGGAATGCTGCTGCCGGTGAATTTGCTTTGGGCCAGGAATTCAGTGTCTTCGCCATCGTAGTAGCCGAAAGTGAGGAGCTGCGCGTCCTGAGGACCCGATGGAGCTACCGTACCAGCATTGAGGCTAAAGTCGCTAATGAAAAGCGATTGGTCGGTGAGGTTGCGAAACTCAAGCTCGTGCTTGATTAGATAGGCTTTCTCCTGAGTCGTATCCTCGTGGATAGAGTAGCGCCGCGTCACTTGGTAGTTGCCCTCAACGACTTTCCTGAACTCTACGATGTTGGGATCGCGGTTGGGCTCGACGAGCTGATAGGGCTCCGCTTTATCAAATCCCAGCAGCCCAGTCAGCTCAAGGGCAGGGCCAGAGCGTTTGCCGTTCATTACGTACGGAGCGGAGTCGTCGCGAGAAGTCTCGAAATCCTTAAGCACGATTTCCTGGATGGCGCCTCCATAGTTGGTAAACCGGGCCTCCATCAGGGCGTTTTCGCGGGTGATTATGACTTCATCTAAGTTGCCATCCAGGCTCTCCAAGATGGCGGGTCCGGTTGCGGGTTGCTGTGCTGGAGTGGCATCGACGGGAACGGCTCTGCCAGTTGTAGGCTCCCCTGTGGTGATAGGTGACGCAGGCTCGCTTGGCTGGGAATTGTCAGCGGGCTGCGCTCCCGGATCGGCCGGTTGCGGGGCCTGATAAAACATCAGGGCGAATGCTGCGAAAAGCAGTAGCAGTCCGATTGCTGTGTTCTTCTTATCCATCCGGGATTGATTCAGTCAGGTTGATTCGCGTGTTGGCGAAGATCGGTCATAAAAGAGTGTGGGAATAGGCAGGCAAGCAGAATAAGAGCCCTAAATGTGAGATGTGGCTTTAGCGTTGGAACTATGGATTCGACCGCAGCAACCTTAGATACTTGATGGCCTGAAGGAAGCGATGTTCCAAATCCTCGAACGATGCATCGGTTGAGGGCCTGCGAATGCTTAGCAACATATCCGAACCCGACCGAAGCCGATGGCGGTTAATTCGAAACAGCTCGCGGTAGTATCGCTTCGCTCGATTGCGGTCAACAGCGTTTCCTACGCGCCTGGAAGCTGATATGCCGATTCGAGCGGGTATGCCTTCATCGCTTAGGCAGGCGAAAAGAATGAAATAAGGGCAGCGAAAGGGTCTTCCCTTTTGGCGAACGCGAACGAAATCCCGATTTCTTTTGAGGCGGGTAGATTCGGGCAGGGTTTGCTTCGGAGACATAATGGAATTCTCCGAGACTCTAATAGATGACCTAAACGTTGACCAGACGTTTGCGTCCTTTGCGTCGGCGGGCATTGATAACGGCTCTTCCGCCGCGAGTGCCCATTCGGGCCCGAAAGCCAATTTTACGGACTCGTTTCAAACGATGTGGTCTGTATGTCGGTCTCATGACTAGAAATTGGAAAAAGAGGGAGAAAATGGAAATAGTGGCGGGGCGCTGTCAAGCTCGGAGATATAAGTTTTCCCTTTTGCCCAAAGGATGACTTAGGTGACCGCCGTTAGTCGACTATAGACCTCGAGGTACCGATTCTGAGTTTTCTCCACAATATCGTAATGCAATTCTGGGCCCGGATCAGTCTTGTCCCAATCCAGTGTCTCCAAGTAGTCACGGACAATTTGCTTGTCAAAGCTCGCGGGAGAGATGCCTTCTCGCCATTCGGATGCTTCCCAGTAGCGGGAAGAATCCGGGGTCAACGCTTCGTCAATTAAATACAGCTTCCCTGTTTCATCTTGACCAAATTCGAATTTGGTATCCGCGAGAATGATACCTGCTTTCCTGGCTAATCTATGCCCGAAATTATAGAGTTTCTCGCTTAACTCCTTCACTTGATCAAAAATCCCGCTTCCTACGATTTCTCGAGCCTCTGCTTCGGTGACTGGCATGTCATGCCCTTCCTGGGCCTTGGTTGTGGGCGTAAATATTGGCTCTGGCAACTGGGAAGCCAGATTGAGCCCCTCTGGGAGGTGAACGCCGCACACGCTTTGGGATTCCTGGTACGCTCCCCAACCGGACCCTGCTAGATACCCGCGGACTACGCATTCGATATCCAAAGGACGCAGCTTTTTGACGGCCATGCTTCTCAGTTGTCCGTCCTCGCTCAACCCGAGTTTGTCTCTTAGTATTTCGTCTTCGTTGGGTATCAGATGGTTGGGAGCAATGCTCTTGGTTCTCTCGAACCAAAACCGGCTTAGTTGGGTAAGAATCGCTCCTTTACCTGGGATACCTCCAGGCAAGATGACGTCGAAGGCTGAAATACGATCGGTTGCGACCAGAAGGATGCTTTCATCCAAATCGAATATTTCCCGTACTTTGCCGGAGGCTATTTTTGGAGCTTCAATCGATTCTTGGAGTTCTCGAACTGAGACTTTTGGTAGAGCTTTCTTTAATGCTTCGCCGGAAATCATATCGAGACTCTAGAAACCTCTTCGGACGCTGGAAGCTTTTTTGTAAGCATCTCCCAAATGCTGAGATTGGAGGAATCGAGCGCCTTATTTTAGGAGAGGCGGTAGATAGTCTTCGTAGCGATCGAGGCTCAGGTCCCAACCGGTTTGGGCCCTTGTCTGCTGGACGAGTCTCGACGCTCCTTGGTTTTGGTAGCGATAGGCAAGGACTGGCGAATACGGAGCAACCTGGGCATTGTCGGTCAGCGGCTCGATTCTACCGGTTAGGCCGTTGACGATCCAATGTGTATCATTTTCGTAATGAGAGGAATCATTGTATTCGATTTTTCCCGACTCGTCTGCTTGTCCGATAAGATTCATCGTTCCTTTCATCGCAAGACTATAGAAAGTAGCGAACGTTCTGGCCTCATCTGCGAGATTGGTTTTGGATGAGATCCGAAAATGCTCCGTAAGTTGGACCGAGGGAGAGATTTGCTCGACAGAGGATAGCCATTGCCGCTTATCGATTCCATCTGGCGAGATTGATTCGAGCGACTCCTTTTGCATGGCTAGCGATGGCGTTAATGGGAGGCCCCATTTCCAGGGATTTAGCTCAATAAATGCGACCAATTGCTGTTGCCAATACGCTCTAAACGCAGGCGAAAGCGTTCGCAGGCGAGTGAGTTCATCAATCAGTTTAAGTGGAGAAAATCGTTCGCCGCCCGCGAGTACGCGCATCAACGACAACCGTAGCGATTCTTGGAAATAAATAGATTCTTTCGACAGTTCCGAAGGTTCATAGAAGAATCCCCAAAAAGTTCCGTCGGGGTGGCTTAGAAAGTTTATCTCCTGAGCGGCTTCATCGGCAACGCCGTCTTCATTGAATCCCCAAACTTCGAAACTGAAATTAACGCCGGTCTTCAGTCCCGCTGCATCCCCCTTGCGAACAGGTTCTCTGAGGAAGACGGAGTATTCGTTTCTCGCGACGGGAGCCCCCTCGAAATATTTGACATTGGATTCGTAAATGGAGGGGAAAAGGGTGTCGTCAATAAGCCTTTGAACGAAGGCTTTCTCAGCTTCATCCAGCTCAATTTTCGAGCTAGAAAAATCCGATGAGCGATTGAGCTCAAACCAGCCCTCGTCACTGCCTGGAAGTATCAAGGCTTGGAGCAGAGAATCGTATTCATTTTCCAATCTCAATATCCGTCCAATATTTCTTTTTCCTTCGGGCGGAAGCGTATCGAAATTGTAGATAGCTTCGAGGGATTGCAAATAGGAGGCTAGGTCCTTGGCTCCGGTAATCGATTTTTGCGCGGCCTCCATTGTATCCCGCTTGTTCTGAATCGATCTTAGCGAATCTTCAATGCGCTGCAAATTCCTCGATTGAAGATCATTTGGGTCCAGTTCGGGATGCTTTGACAGAAACTGTCGGGCGCTGGATACGGATTCTACGACTGCTCGAGATCGAGATTCGAATTGTCGAGCGTCGTCAGCAGCGTTTGCCAAAGTCAAGCTGTCTTGGGCTTTTTCTAAGTAGGCCAGTAAGGCGTTCTTCCTATCGGACTCCATTTGCTCGGCACGATCTTGCCGCCAAACTTCGAATTGAGCGATTCGGTCCGCCACGTCTTTGGGTTCAGGGATATCCAGTGATTCTCGCGTCGATTTTGCTTTGTCTAGCAGCGCATTGATTTCTCCAGCGTTGGGATCGACTCCGCTAATCGATTTAATCTCGTCAAGCCTGTCAGCGATTTGCGAATACGCTTCTTGAAGAGACTGCTGTTCATCGATCCAATTCTCGAGGCTGGCAGCCGCCAGCTTCAGCGAATGCCCTTCCGGAGCGCTAGCGATGAGTTGACTCCACTCTCGCAATGCAGATTGGGCTTGAGGCACGTTTTGGCGAGCCGCAGCTTGATTGATCGCAGCGGTCGCTGTTTGTAGCGTTTCGGCCTCCTTGCGATCCTGAACCTGCGTATTTACGATCCAAGCGATTGCCAAAATCGCTGCGATGCCGCCACCACCGATGATTGCGTATTTTGGAGCCCGTTTACGATTGGCTTCCGACAAAGCTTTCCGAATATCTTCCTGCAGTTCGGGCGAAATTCGCCGCCCCATCTTTTTCGCCTGGGATTGCAAGGATTTCAAGCGCTCCTTGGCATCATGAACAGTCGCTTTCTTGCGTCCAAAACTAATCGATACTCCTTGGAGCACTTTCCTCAGGTCATCGATAGCGTTGCGTAATAGGATAGTGGATTCAACACTCGATCTGTGATGAGAAATTTTCGTTGCGACTTTGCTGTAGGCACCGCGCAACGAAGGCTCGATTTTAGAGCGCGTATCATCGATAGTTAAGTCATAATCGCATCGAAGGTAGGCTTTTTCGAGATTCGATTTCCCCTCTTCAGTTTCCGCTGATTCCGCCTGCTGGATAAGGGCTTTGACGGCTTTGGTCGCATCGGCGATTTTCTTATCAGCGATTCGCTTGAGTACGGAGCCGAATGGACCTTCGATTTTTGGAATTTCGAGACCGGCATCGATATAGCGGACGGCAATCGACTCCGGTTGCTCCGCTGGCATTAATTCTTGGATGGAGGCCGCCAGCTCGGATTCCGCTTGATTTAGTACCTGGGCTTTGAGGCGGTCTGATTCCCCGGCTAACTTCGGATCTTGTTCGCCGAATTGATTGGCCAATACCTGGGCTATTCTAAATGCCTGCAGCATTTGTTTCGATCGCGCCTGCGAACGGTATTCGCTTTGGAGCCAACCTTTTATGTCTTCAGTATTCGCAAAGCGATCCCGCAGTGCCTTAACTTTGTTTGCATCGATTTCAGGAGGAGATTGCCATCCCAGGGTTTCGCAGCGCTCTTTCCATTGCGCGTTCTCGGGGAAATCCAGTTCATCCAAAGCTTCCAAAGTATTGGGCTTGGTGTGGGCCAGCAAATAGGCCTCGAGATCGGAATCCGTTTCCAGGCATTTTTTTAATCGGCTCGTGTAAAAACCGATTTCCGTAGCGTATTGCCAGGCAAGACTTGCGGTTTCCAAACCGTTGGACTCCCCCTTCAAGGCGGTTCGGATGCGGTAAACAAGTCTAGAAGCTTCGGGTCGCATGCGTTTTTACAAAAATTCGATACAATAAGCTGTCGGTTTTGAATAGAGAATACAATCCATTCCTCAGGCAAAGATCCATCGGGTTTTCGCTAGGGATTATCGGCCTCGAGATTCACCAATGCCCATTGGGAATTGAAATCGAGGTTTTCAAGGGAAACAGTGGCTGTATCAATAGCCTGATTCAGCCGTTTGGCTCGGTCGAGCTCTCTGAGCGTTTCCGGCGCAAACTCGGATTGTAGCCGGGCGAGGGCTCGTTTGCTATTCGCCAGGCGCTCGAGATTGAAGTTGATGATCGTTTCTTTCATCAGATCGTTTCGCAGGAAGATGGATCGCCATAGAGACTTGATCGTCTGCAGCTGCATTCGTTGGTCGCTTGAAATAGGGTCTGCCATTTCGAAGACTTCGATGATTGCTCTGGCTGCAGCGATGGCATTTTCCTTTGGCCGGCTAGCGTCCGCTAGAGCTTGGCGAAATTCCGGACTGGACCCCATTGTTGAAGCCTGCGGCAGCATGTAGGTTTCATAGAGGCTTTGCAGGTGGTTCTTAATGTCAGTCTCGCTGGGCGTAGCCAGTACACCATTGGAATTTATCGTCGCAAATCCGCTATTAGGATCGATGCCAAATGCGGATTCCAATTCCTGAATACGAATGGCGAGGTCGTCCTGAGATAGCTGATTCAACTGCTTTTGAAACTCCTCCGCTGCTGAAACAGCGCTCAATCCTTGATTTGCCAATTGGTCGCGAATGTTCCTTCGAGCCGATTTGAGGCCAAAATCAGCGTCCTCCGGAATGAAGCGATCCGGAAGTAGACGCTGGGCTAGCGATTGGAGGGGAAGAGCATCGTCAGCAGGAAGCAGAACGATTTCGGTCAACGAGCTAGGAATCAATACGCTAGCGATAGCGGGCATAGACGAGACGAGAGCGGGATTTAATTGGTACTGGAATGCCTGTTCTGCCACGAGTCCGTCCGGCAGGGGAATTACCCGTTGGTTTTCATCGATCCCAGCTTTGACCGCAGCTAGAGCTTGTGTGATAAGCAGGGGTTCAGATTCTCCGGTTTCTCTTATGAGTTTCCCGAGTTCCAGCGCTTCTTCCAGGTTCTCGTAGAGAGAGCGGGACGCGATCAGTTCTGTCCACCGAACTCCAGCATCTGTTTGAATTGAGGTTGATTCAATAATAGGGGGACTAGCTCTCTCCACCGTACGAGGAAAGGCCTGGGCAGCGTCGCTCGGATCTTTTAAGTCGAGAAGCAAGTAGCCTGCGATTCCAGCGCATAGAAGAGCGAGCACCGCCAATGAGAGATTCAGTGATCGCTTAAGCCGTTTCTGTGTCCATTTCTGCTTGGGCTTCTTGCGGTCTTCAGGTCGGAGCTCTTCAGGGATTTCGACTTTTGGAGCAGAACGAACGATAGGCTTAGGTATAGACTCGGGGCTCGCTTGGCTATTGCTGGCGCTGTCCGGCGGTTTTCCGAACGTTGTTGCTGGTTTCGCTAATTGAGGGCGAGGCGCCGATTCGATCTCGAAAGGGAGCGCTCGATCCTTCCAATTCCCTCGCCAAACAAAATCGGTGGGGCGATCAGAAGTGAGGATAAAATTCGTGAAGGGCGTAGTCCAGCGCGATTGCGCGGGCAGTTTAAGAAGGTCATTGCGATAATGGGTCGCCAGTTCTCTCTCCCAGCCGGACTCAATAGTATAGGCTCTGTCCTGAGCGATGCCATTTTCTATTGCCGTTGGATAAGTATCAGAGCCCGCCTTTTCCTCTGTATTTAGATTTTGGATGGAAAAGGCATCTTGCTGGGTAAGTATTCGTGGTGGTTCATTCCACGAATCTCTCCATCCGCTCCAGAAAAGCAACAGAGTGGCTGGGTCCGGAAGGCGAACTGTCTCTTCGTCGAGAAACGCTAAATGATGAGCGATATGGTTGTTGCGTTTCGAATAGTCGGCTCCCGCGTCGATCAATCGTGAAAGAACGTTGTAGTCTCCGCTTCGAAGAGACAGACGGAGATGTCTGGCTATCCAAGGGTTTTCACGATCTGAGAAGTGCTCATAGCGACTGAGACGCTCCAGCTCCTTTGCCAAATCTGGGGGGAGATCTCGATCTCGAGCGACGCAGCAGAACCCGGACTTGCCAGGTTCCAGTCCGCGGCGGGCGCTAGTGTGGAGGTACTGGTAAGGCACGGATCAGACTGGAGAATTGGGTGCTCCTGCGGGGGGCGTAAGGACATTGCCGGCCGCGAGCTTCAGAGCCCAGAGAGCAGGAGCCGTAGCTAGAATGGGTTTTAGCCGACGCGGGTTGGGGGCTAGCTTGCCGGCTAGGGGGCCCGCTTCGATCTCTTTGGGGGAGTGCCCAAGTGACGAGACCGGAAAATACCGAACGAGTGTCGAAATGGAATCCGCGTTAGCGACAATCGTCGGGCAATATTCCAACAAAAGAAGCCTAGTGGCTTCGCTGTTCTGAGCCATCTCGTCTTCGGTGAGAGGCCGGTCTTCCGGTAGGGCAAGGGCATCTTCCGGCAGTATAGACTTCCACACATCGCATTTCCCTACTATTAATGCGAGAGGCGTATCCACAAGCTCATGACTGTCTTTCGCCTTGAGTTTTTTGACGCGCAGACCCATTTCCGCAAGGATCGTATCTTGCTCATCCGTCGCTTGAGAGCGTAGTTGAGGATCCCTCTTGCGGCGAAGCCGTTTGCGAAATTCTCGATTCGCCGTGGGGTCATAGAGAAAGAAGAGAGCTGAGGATGCGGCGACATGTAGCGCTCCGGGCGAATCGTCCAAACTGATGGTTGGCTTGAAATGCTCGCCCGCATTGTCGTAAAAAACGATCGCTGCTCGACGCTCTGGATTGCTTGTTTGACGCAGGTGATAGACGAAGGGCCGGGGAAGAGCTACAGTCTTTCCATTGCGGGGCAATTGTTCATACATTAGGCCCTCGAAGTCGGTTTTCGAGATGAAAGCATCCTCGGGCGTCGTAGCCGAAAAAAGCCGATTCTTCATCTCGTTTAGCTGAACATTTCCACTTGGATCGCCATCTTGAAGAATACAGCCAAAGTAGCGCATGAGTTCGACTGGCAGGTATTGGAGTAGAGTGGATAGGTAGTAAGATTTACCGCTGCTAGGGGCTCCGACTAGAGAAAAGATCAGATGGTCCTGGCTTAGAAATGATGATGGAAGCCTTCCTCGGCAATGCGGGCAAGCTAGCTCTAGGCTAACGACTCCGCGTTCATCCAGAGCCTGGCCGAGTTCGTTGAATCGGTTGGCGACAAAGCGCTTTTTGGCATGGGAACCGAGTTCAGGGTCTCCCATGAGATCGTCGTGAGAGGCAATATTGAGGACGTCTCCTTTAGAGAACGTTTTCCAGCAGATCGGGCAGGTGGGCTCGCCGTTTTCGGAATTTTTCGTTGCCGCGTCCTGTCCATAGCCGATAGGAGGATGCGAATCCGGCGTATCATCTGATGGCCCCTCCTTCGGCAGAAGATTGATCAGCTCTTTAAGTGGAAAACGAACTTCGACGCTTCCTGGCAAAACGACGTACTGGCTAGTCGGCGAGAATCGATTCAGTAGAGCGGTTTGATTCAGCTCCTCTGGCCGCAATTGCAGCCGCAGTCGATCTCCCTTGACGGCTTCCACGCTCCAGTCATGGGCGTTGAAGTCTTTACCGAGGTCCGGTTGCTTGGATGATATCGAAATTATAAGCAAATGCCCCCTAAGGCTGAGGGCGTACAGACGATCTAGGGCGATTTTGTTTCGCTGGTCGATGGGTTCTCCGTTGAGGAGCGGGAGGTTTGCGGGATTCAGAGAATCGATGTAATACTCTCCCTTAGTTTTTGAAATGCGGCATAACGGGGTGGTCGCTCTGTCCGCAGTTTTTCCATTCAGAGTAGCCGGAAAATTCGACACGCTAGTGATGGTCCGATTTAGACAATCGGCAATCGTCAGAGAAGCGGAGCTTCGGAAGAAATCGAAAAGTCCCATGGAAGGCGTGAATACTAACGTTGGCCAAGGTGTTGGTTCTTATGGGGTAAAGCGGATGATGCGGCAAATGGCAAGGTTGGGAAATCAAGCATACGGACGTTCCCGCATGAAAACTCGTCAAAAGCGGGTTGAATGGTTAAAAAAGCCTTGCATGAGCGAATCGAATTTCTACTTTCTGCGGCTCACTTATCCGTCCCGTTCGTCTAGTCAGGCCTAGGACACAGGGTTTTCATCCCTGCAACAGGGGTTCGAATCCCCTACGGGACGCCAAGTTAAAGGAAGAATTAAGAAGGCAGAGTTTAGAAGTGGCTCTGCCTTTTTCGTGCCCGGCCGGATGTAGGGGATGAGAACCCGGGTTCGACGGAGCGCAGCGTAGATGGGTCGCGCGGAGCGCGAGTCCACAGGACTTGCCGCGTCGCGGCAACCAATCCCCTACGGGACGCCAAGTTAAAGGGAGAATTAAGAAGGCAGAGTTTAGAAGTGGCTCTGCCTTTTTCGTGCCCGGCCGGATGTAGGGGATGGAGTTGGGCAGGTGACGAAAGTCTACACGCTAGTAGTATAGCCGAGGCCCTACATCGGATACGCGGTCAAGTTTGATTCCTATTGTAGGGGGTTCAAATTCGCCCGGATCGAAGCTATGCCCGCTCAAATTTTGGGTGAGAATCCGCCAAGCCAAGGCTCTGATAATCTCTTTGGGATTTCCTTGGAACCATTGAATAAGCTCTTCCCAATTCTCGATATCTAAATCTCCCCAGGCATCGCTTGTGGTCAGGTTTTCAATTACCTCGTCGTCGATGCCTTCTCCGTAGCCCATGAGAATCCAGACCTCAATGAGATGGGCGATGAGCTCCCTGTCCCAGAGGTTTTGAGTTGAGTATAAATCGTCTAGCTGGAGAGCGTCAGGCGCATTAATAGCATGCGATCGAAGTTGCCTCGATGCTAGCCCTTCTAAGTCGGCTTTCAAGTCCTGGGAAAAGTAACGGTGATCGCCCATTTCCATGGCGCAAATGCGTTGGATGAGATCGTAGTCGGGAAGCAGCGATTGGAGTCCGTCGGATTGGATGCGACGCTCGATTTCCGTAACGATTTCTCCCTGCGCATCGATCGACCAGAAACTCATGAACATCTCTCTTGGGACGAACCCTTCAATAGAAGCGAATGCTTCCTCAGCTAGCTCTATTTTTTTCGCTATCGTTGGTTCGTCTCGGATCGGGCGTTCGTACTCCCCGACTGCGCCGACGGGGGAGCAGAGTAGCTGTATAGCGAAAATGAGAGCCAGGAGACGCATTTCCACTCTATCGGAGAAAGCAAAGGGCTATTGAATAGGGACCCGCGATCCTGACCAAAAAGAAGCCTTCAGCAATTGGGATTGAATCGAGGAGCGGATGGTTCTCAACTAGGCTCGATCTACGCAATGGCCCATTTGGAACTCAAAAATCTCGAGAAAGTCTTTTCAGGTAAAAAAGGCCGGGATTTCCACGCTGTAAAGGGGATCGATTTAGCGGTAGACGACGGCGAGTTTATGGTACTACTGGGTCCATCTGGCTGCGGGAAATCGACAACGCTTCGTATGATAGCGGGTCTGGAAGAAGCCACGGCTGGAACCATCGAAATCGATAGGGAAGTCGTCAACGGCAAGGACCCGAAAGACCGGGATGTGGCGATGGTATTTCAGAATTTCGCATTGTACCCTCATATGACGGTATTCGAGAATATGGCATTTGGCCTGAAACTCCGGAAGCATAGTAGATCGGAAATTGAGGGACGAATCCAAAAGGCTGCCGAGATGCTTGAAATTGGTAGTTTGCTCGACCGTAGGCCAAAGTCCCTTTCGGGCGGCCAGCGGCAGCGCGTAGCGGTCGGACGGGCGATCGTTCGTGAACCCAAGATATTTCTTTTCGATGAACCGCTTTCCAATCTCGATGCTCGCATGCGGGCATCGATGCGGACTCAGATATCCCGACTGCATCGGCAATTAGAAACGACTATGGTGTTCGTGACCCACGATCAGATGGAGGCTATGACGATGGGCGACCGAATTTGCGTCATGAATGAAGGCGAGATCGTGCAAATCGACACGCCTATGAAGATCTATCATGAACCAGCGAATACGTTCGTCGCTAGTTTCATCGGCAATCCGCCAATGAACCTAATCAACGGTGAACTGATACACTCGAATAATGCCTGGCGATTTCGTGAATCTGAAAAAAGTGGAGTTAACGGTTTCGAAATCACGCTTAGCGATCAGTCGGCCGACTTGGATTCGTATCCACAAAACGATGGTGTTGTATTGGGAATTCGAGCAGAGAATATGTCGCTTTTGGCGCCAAACGAAGTTCCGCTCTCGGAAGGGGTCATGATTAAAGGGACTACACAAATGGTCGAGACCATGGGCTCCGACAGTATCGTCTATATAGATACGGGAATCAACGAGCTAGCAGTAAGCGTTCGTGGCAGTGAAACCCCATCGATTGACGAAGAAATTAGGGTGGCTGTTGACCAGAAAAGGATCCAGTTTTTCAGCCCGGGTAGCGGTAAAGCGATTTCGAGCTTCAGAGAACGCTAGGTTCTAGCGGCTTGCCTGTCTGCCTTCTCGGCTTCCATCCCCTTTTCCAGCAACTCCGTTATTCTGTCTATGTCATAGACGCTTCCTGCCCAAGAGCCACCGCTAGCGTTTTGCAAAGCTGCCCAAAGTTTCGTGTCGTTGGGCACTTTGGGATCCGGTTTCAATTCTGGGTGCATCCCTCGGGCTTCGAGCTCTTCCGAAGTGATTGAAACGATGTCGATAGACCCATTGAGATTAATTGTATCGATTTCAATTGCTATAGTATCTCCATCGCGAATACAGCCAATCGGCCCACCGGCCCAAGCTTCAGGGCTAACATGCCCAATGCAAGCTCCTGTGGATACGCCGGAAAATCGGCCGTCTGTGATCAAGGCAATCTTGTCGCCGTCTTTGACATGCTTGAGCGCGGATGTGATTTGATAGGTTTCCGGCATGCCGCAGCCTGGTCCGATGCCAATCAATATCATGGTGTCTCCTGACTGAATTGCCCCGCTTTTGATAGCCTGAATGGCTGCAGGCTCGCTGGTCATGACTCGAGCTGGGCCCTGATGTCGATAAACGCCGTCGGAATCGATCCGCTTTGGCAAAATAGCAGTGCTTTTTACCAAAGCGCCTTCCGGAGCCAAGTTTCCTTTGAGAAAAGTCACCGTACTCGTGAGTCCGCGGGATTTCGCTTTTTCTGGCGGCATGATTACCTCCAAGGGATCAATTCCGTCCAGTTCGATCAGCTTCTGCTTCAAACGCTTGCGTCTCTCGGATGTTTCCCACCACTCGAGGTTCTCCTCGAGCGTTTTTCCAGTTACGGTTTTAGCATCGAGTTTGAGTAATCCGAGCTCGCGCAGGTGAATCATCACTTCGGGAACTCCTCCAGCTAAGAATACTTGCACGGTGGCGAAATACTGGGGTCCATTCGGCAGCGAGTCTACTAAGCGAGGGACGGATCGGTTGATGCGGGCCCAGTCTTCCACCGTCGGCTGCTTCAAGCCAGCGGTGTGAGCAATAGCCGGAATATGAAGTACGAGGTTTGTCGAACCGCCAACAGCGGCGTGCACGACCATAGCGTTGTGGATCGAGTCATCCGTAAGAATGTCCTTAGTCGTTTGTCCGCTAGCTTCTTGGGTAATCAGGGCGAGGGCCGAACGGCGGGCTAGATCTTTCCAGATAGGGGCCCCGCTTGGAGACAAGGCGGCGTGAGTGAGGGAAAGGCCGAGAGCTTCGGCGACCACTTGGCTGGTGGCAGCAGTACCCATAAACTGGCAACCTCCACCGGGGCTGCCGCAGGCCTTGCATCCCATCTCGGTCGCGTAGTCGAAATCGATTTCTTCGCGAGCGAACCGCGCGGCTATGGTCTGTACTTTGCCCGCGTCTTCGCCTTCTTCGGCCAGAAGCGTTACGCCACCGGGAACGAGAATGGTTGGCAGATCGGGCGTCCCGGCTAGGGCCATCATCGTGGCGGGCAAGCCCTTGTCGCAAGTGGCGATTCCCATAACGCCCCGTCTGGTTGGAAGCGATCGTATTTGGCGTCGGAATACCGTGGCTGCGTCGTTACGATAGGGTAGGCTGTCTAGCATGCCTACGGTTCCGTTAGTCCTGCCGTCGCAAGGATCACTGCAGAATGCCGCGAACGGAATAGCTCCTTGGCTAGACAAGGTTTTGGCGGCTTCTTCGACGAGAAGGGCAATCTCCCAATGGCCTGTGTGATACCCGAGCGCTATTGGGGATCCATCCGGAGCTCGAAGTCCACCCTGTGTGCTGATAATAAGGAACTGCTTGCCAACCAGTCGCTTGGGGTCCCAGCCCATTCCCGCGTTTTGTGTCCAACCGAATAAGTCGCCACTTGCCATGCCTCTCAGCTGCTCAGGTGTCAGGGGCAATCGGCCCGAAGGTCCCGGTCCATGAGTACGCAGCTTATAGATATCCGGATCGGATGAGTCCAGGAGGTCGGTTAGCGGAGTCATGCCGTAATCGGAACCCAAACTACTGGGAAGGCAATGCCCGATTTTGGCGGTGAGCGGGAAGGCGTTTCGCCTATCGCTCTCGTAGCGATCCTGAAGCCCGTTCCTTGAGGAATGTCTGGTAGGTTCTGCGAATGCCCTCCTCCAAGTCTATACTGGCCCGCCAGCCGGTTTCCAATAGGAGCGACACGTCCATAAGCTTCTGCGGAGTGCCGTCAGGCTTGCTGGGGTCGGTCTCGATTCTTCCTTGGAAGTCCACAGCGTTTTTGACCATTTCGGCGATTTCGAAAATGGTGTGATCCACTCCGGTGCCTGCGTTGACCAGATTGGGGGGATTCTCGAGTTGAAGGCAGTGGGCGATAGCCCTGCCGAGGTCGTCCACATGCATCAGCTCCCGCCGAGGCGTTCCCGTCCCCCAGATAGCGACGCTGGCCGCTCCCGTCTCTTTCGCCTCGTGGAAGCGCCGGATCAGAGCGGGCAGGAGGTGGCTGTTCTGCGGGTGGTAGTTGTCTCCAGGCCCGTAGAGGTTGGTGGGCATCAGCGAATGGAAGACGACTCCGTATTGCTTTCGGTAATACTGGCAGAGCTTTAATCCGGCGATCTTGGCTATGGCGTAGGCCTCGTTGGTGGTCTCGAGCGGGCTGGTCAGCAGCGAGCTCTCCTCGAGCGGCTGGGGCGCTAGCTTGGGATAGATGCAGGAGCTTCCGAGAAAGAGGAAGCGCTTCACTCCTGACTGGTAGGCGGCGTGTATCGAGTTGGTCGCGATGGCCAAATTCTGGTAGGCGAATTCCGCTGGGTAGGTGTCGTTGGCATGGATGCCTCCTACGCGGGCGGCGGCCATGACCACAATGTCGGGTCGCTCCGTTTGGAAGAAGTCATTAACAGCCGCCTGGCTAGTTAAATCGAGTTCGGTTCGATCCCGTAGTAGGATGTTTTCATGACCGAGTTTATTCAGATGGCGAACGACCGCCGAGCCGGCCATTCCATTGTGTCCGGCGACGTAGATCTTTGTGGACGGAGTCATGTCTGATAGATTAACCGCGAAGGTCGCAAAGTCCGCAAAGGGAATTTTAGTATGCCAGATGTTGTAGCATTCGCAATGCTATGAGTTCCTCCGCTGCAATAGTCGAATCTTAGCGATCCTTGCGACCTTAGCGGTTAGAGCAATTACCCTAGCGCAGCCTTTATCTTCGATTCCTCTTCGGCGAGCTCGAGGTCGGCGTCGACCATGATGGCCACCAGCTCCTTGAACTTCACCTTGGGCTCCCAGCCCAGCTGCCTCTTGGCCTTGGCGGGATTCCCGATCAGCAGGTCCACTTCGGCCGGCCGCTCGTAGCGCTGGTCGTAGTCGACGTGTTTCTCCCAGTCCAAGCCGAGCCGGCCGAAGGCCTCGACGACGAACTCCTTGACGGAATGGGTCTCGTTGGTGGCAACGACATAGTCGTCGGGACGGTCCTGCTGGAGCATCAGCCACATCATCTCCACGTATTCCTTGGCGTATCCCCAGTCGCGCTCGGCGTCGAGGTTGCCCAAGTAGAGCTTCTCCTGCAGACCGAGCTTGATGCGGGTGGCCGCCCGGGTGATCTTGCGGGTGACGAAAGTCTCCCCGCGCCTGGGGGACTCGTGGTTGAAGAGGATGCCGCTGCAGGCGAAAAGGTCGTAGGACTCGCGGTAGTTGACGGTCAGCCAGTGGGCGTACATCTTGGCGCAGCCGTAAGGAGAGCGCGGCCAGAAGGGTGTCTTCTCGGTTTGAGGCACTTCCTGGACCTTGCCGAACATCTCCGAGGAGGACGCCTGGTAGAACCTGACTCGATCAACGAGGTTGGCCTCCCGGATCGCCTCCAGTATCCGCACCGCCCCTACGCCGACGACGTCGCCGGTGTACTCGGGTATGTCGAAGGAGACGCGCACGTGGCTCTGGGCCCCGAGGTTGTAGATCTCGTCTGGCTGGAGATCGTAGAGCAGCTTGACCATTTGCACCGAATCAGCCAGGTCGCCGTAGTGGAGGAACAGCTTCACGCCGTTGACGTGGGAATCCTGATACAAATGGTCGATGCGGTCGGTGTTGAAGGTCGAGGCCCGGCGGATGACGCCATGAACTTCATACCCCTTGGAGAGCAGCAATTCGGCTAGGTAGGAGCCGTCCTGTCCGGTTATCCCGGTTATAAGAGCTTTCTTCATTAATAGTTTAAAACCGAAGGAATATTGAGTCAGTTGTTCATTGGCTCGATCTGACCAAGATCGATTTCCACTTTGGCCCGGGTCTCCATCAAGTCGAGAAGAATGGAAACGCGCTCTTCTTTGGAGGTTCCTTGCATGAAGATCGCTTCTAGACCTTGCATGGGGCCTTCGGTGATACGGATCCTGTCGCCAGTCTTGATAGGCTCGGGCTCGATCGAAATGATATCGTTTTCGGGCCCGGCCCAATCTCGAATTTGCTCGATCGTTTGATCTGA
>NZNM01000133.1 GCA_002694885.1 Opitutaceae bacterium
AAAAGCTTCGCAAATACAAGAGGCTTTCGTTGATTTCGTGTCTTTCGTGGTTAAAAAAACCATACGATTCGTAAGTTCATTTTTGGTTATAACACCAAACCTTGGCGTAGCTCGTTCTAGCGAAGTGGCTATCAATAACTTAAGTTGTTTCTGGGTGAAGGTTAATGAAACTACGAGGTTAAGCGTAATCGCTCAAGAGAGGAGGCTTGTCAGAATCTCCAATTTAGGTAAGATAAGAATGCTCAATATACTATTTATGAATCAGATAGGTTGAACCATGATTATAAAGCGTAAATTCGGTAAACTCGTCAGAGGACGTGCCAATCCGTTCCAGATCTTTTCCGCATCCATCCTAGGCATGCTAATCGGATTTGTCCCGGGTTTTCAACAGGCTCCCGGGCTCCTGATATTCTGGCTCGGTTGCCTTATCATCCTAAATGCCAATCTATTTCTGGCCGGTCTGGTCGGAATCCTACGGAAACTCCTGTTGATCGCCCTCATGCCGGTGGCTTTCGCCATCGGCAGGTTTCTCCTAGAGGGCCCAACCAATCCGCTATTCGCTTCTTTGGGGAACGGCAACCATCGTTGAAAACGGTACCTGATAATCCACTTCTAGCCGCCATCGTTCCCACATTCAACCGCTCGGAAACACTTGCTCGCTGCCTCGATTCCATATTTGCCCAAACGCTACAGCCCGACGAGATCATCGTAGTCGACGATGGATCAACGGATGAATCAACGCAGAATCTTGAGAAGGAATACCCAGGACTCCGACTGATCGTCCAGAGACACTCTGGAGTGAGCCGAGCCCGGAATGCCGGCATAGAGGCCGCCCAATCAAGATGGATTGCCTTTATAGATTCGGACGATGTGTGGCTTCCGCAAAAATGCGCCAAACAGATCGAAGCCCTGTCGCAGAACCCAGGCGTCTTGGTATGCCATACTGAGGAGGCCTGGATCTTTCGAGGAACGCCTAAAACCTTGCCCAAAGACTATCGCAAATCGGGCGGTCGAATTTTCCTAAACTGCCTGCCCCGATGCGCGATCTCACCATCAACGGCCATAATTGATAGAAACCTACTAGTTTCGCTTGGCGGATTTGACGAATCGCTACCCGCCTGCGAGGACTACGATCTGTGGCTGAGAATCACTGCCAATCACCCCGTTCTCCTGGTCGAAGAGCCACTGATTGAAAAGCATGGAGGTCACCCAGACCAGCTGTCGAATCAAATTGGCCTCGATGAATACAGAATAAGAGCTCTACAAAAACTTCTAAACAGTAGTACCAATTTAGATACCGAATACAGCGAACAAGCTATTGCTACGCTCTTGGAAAAATGCGCGATACACGCGAAAGGACTAGAAAAGAGAGGAAACAGTGAGGAAGCATCCCTCTACCGTTCGATCGCCAACCAATTCCAACAGTCTAGTTCATAGCTCCTTAAGAACGATATCCTTATACCAGGCCTCCATGGGCCCACCACTGTGGACCTGCAAAGCGACGACGCCGCTTCGCTCAATGGTGTCGTCGGCTTCAGTAAAATCCACTGTCTTCATGCCATTCAGCCACAATTGAATTCGGGCTCCTTCTGCTCTAATCACATATTCGTTCCAATCCTGGTGTTTCACGACTTTCATCACCTCTTCCAGATCCGGACCAGACAAAACCTTCCGTCTCCGCGACTCATCGTACAATGCTCCCCAATACTTGCCTCCCATATCCGCCTGGTAGCCGATCACTTCGTGATGATCCGGAATACGCTTTGTTCTGAACTGGACACCCGCGTTGACCTTTTCCCCAACCATCTTGAATTTCAACCGGAGCTCGAAATCCCCGAATGCTTGCTTTGTACTCAGGAACTGGTTCTTGGGAATATCCGCTTTCAGAGTACCCGCAACAATAGACCCATCTTTTATTCTAAAGGACTCCATCGGGCCTTCCCAGCCGTCGAATGTCTTTCCATCAAAAAGAACGACTTCATTTCTAGATTGGGAGCAGCCCACCAAAAGCAACAGGGTGAGCCAAAGTAAACCGAGAATACTAGTTGATTTCATAGATCATCCCTAAACTCTTCGAGTTCTCTGGCCAATCTTCTTTTGCGCGGATGATACAATCTTTTCTAGACAGCGCAGTCTACTTAACTAAATACGCGTTCTAGCCTACGATGACAGACATTTGGATGGCTGCGACCGAGTGGTTTTGGGGACTTGGCGACGAATACGGGGTGGATCCTATTGTGTTTGGATCCATTTACGTGGGAGCCATTCCACTCTTCACCCTGTCTATCGCCTGGCTCATAAAGGCAAAGCGAGAGGGCAAACCCCTTTTCTGGCCCACAGTCTCCGCCAGTTTCTGGTTCATATCTTCCTACCTCTACCTGTTTGTAGCGGGCACCAACATCCCGTGTTGAGTTTATGCGGTCGCAATCGGTCTCGTCGGCTACGCAGCGTTCGCGACATTCCGAAAGATACAAGCTAAGCTGGACAACGCTTAGCGGGCCGGGTCCGATCTCTTTTTTCTTGTGGCAAGGAACGGCAACTCGATAGCCGCGTCTAAGAGCGGATGAGTAATTTGACTTGCTCGATTCAAGGACCAATGGTGGGTTGCCGAATTCATTCACCAAAATGAAACCACTTTCTTGGCTGCTAATCATCACTTTCTTTTTGGCCCCATTGAGTAGCTTCGCTGCCCGAAAGGTCGTTCTCGATGCCCGCATTGACGAGGCAATTTAAGAGTTCTACGAGTATTCTACAGCTGGAAAGAGACTTGCGGGCCAGGCCGCTGGCATACTCGTTTTCCCAACGGTAGGCAAAGCAGGTTTCGGGATCGGCGGAGAATATGGCGAGGGCGCCCTGGTCATTGATGGCAAGAAGCTTCAATATTATAGCACCGCTGCCGCATCATTTGGATTGCAGATCGGCGTGCAAAGCAAACGACACATCCTACTCTTCATGGAGAAAGCGGATCTTGAGGGCTTCCGAAAAAGAGAAGGCTGGGAACTCGGAGCCGATGGAAGCGTCGCTATTGCAACTCTGGGGGCTGGAGGAGAAATCGAAACAAAAACCCTCAATCAGCCAATAGTCGCATTTATCTTTGGCAATCAGGGCCTGATGGCCAATTTATCGCTCGAGGGAACGAAAATCTCAAAGATCGAAAAGCGGAAATAGTGGCAAGCTGAGCTACTCGCTCAGCTATCCAAGAGCCGCTACTCGAAAGCAGGTCCACTTACCCAACCGTTGGAACAATTCTCTGGTCTATAGTGCAGCGAGTCGAATAATCGCTGACAACAATGGACCGCTCGAAAGGCCTCGGTAGACTCGCATCCGAATCGCTTTGGGATTTTCTCATTATCGGAGGCGGGGCGACAGGCCTTGGGGCTGCTTTGGATGCCGCATCCAGAGGACATCGGGTCGTCCTAATAGATAGTCTGGATTTCGCCAGCGGGACATCCAGCCGCAGCACGAAACTCGTGCACGGAGGCGTTCGCTATCTCAAACAAGGAAATCTGTCACTGGTACGCGGAGCGCTCCGAGAACGAGGGCTGCTCCTCAAAAATGCCCCTCACCTGGTCAAGCCGCTGTCCTTCATAATTCCTAGCCGTCATTGGCCCGAAAGAACCTACTTTGCTTCTGGTCTTAAATTCTACGATTGGCTTGCGGGCGGCTTGGGAATCCACAAGACCCGTTCTATCAGCCAATCGGAAGCCATAGCCTCGATCCCTTGCTTGAAATCCGAGAAACTGTATGGGGGATTCTAATACTGGGATGGTCAGTTTGACGACGCTCGACTTGCGATAGATCTAGCGTCCAACATTTGGGAGTACGGTGGATTAGCCCTAAACTATCTTAAAGCTAATGAGCTAATTTTGGAAAATGGACGAGTTTCTGGCGCCGTCTGCTCCGACCAGACCGGCAATCGGTCGTTCGATATTAAAGCCCGCTGCGTCATTGATGCTACTATCGTATTTAGCGATAGTATTCGCAGAATGGATAATCCTCAAGTTCAAAGAATCATTACCGCAAGCCAAGGCCCCCATATTGTGGTCGACGAAGAAAAGTTGCCGATGAAATCCGCGCTGATCGTTCCAAAGACATCCGAAGGCCGCGTGTTATTCTCCATCCCTTGGCACAATCGTATTATCATCGGAACGACAGATACGCCGGTAAATTCCATCGATGAGCCTCCTAAGCCTTTCGCTGAGGAAATCGGATTCATTCTAGACAACGCCAATCAGTATTTTTCAGCGACAATAGACCTTTCCGATATTAAGAGCGCCTATGCGGGGCTTCGCCCTCTGGTCAACCAGAATCCCAAGGGTGGTTCTACCTCTCAAATTTCGCGAGATCATCATATTGAAATTTCCGATACGGGTTTGATAACTATCGCTGGCGGAAAATGGACAACCTATCGAAAGATGGGCGAAGAAGTTATCAACAAGGCTGAGGAATTCTCCGGCCTTGATTCACTAGGCTGCCAAACAGAAAGCCTAGAAATTCATACCTTGATGCCCACGGCAACCAGCGAAGAAGAAAAACTTCACGCAGACTTGCCTTTTACACGAGACCAATTGCAAGCGAGCATCAAAAGTGAAATGGCGATGACAATCGAAGATGTTCTTGCTCGACGACTAAGAGCAACCGTTCTCGACAATGAAGCGGCAACGAGCCTGGCGAATGAAGTAGCCAGTATTCTAGTTTCGACGGGCCGCCTTTCGGAAACAGGCAAAGCCAAGGCCATCGAAGAGTTTATAGCAAATAATCAAATCGATCTTAAATCGCTTCCTAGCATGGAAAGCGGGTCCTAGAGAGTTTCCCATAGGTCACTGCCTTTTGTTTTCCAGCTTTTCCGATCGCATTCCCAAGATTACGAGCCAAACCAATAGAGCTGCAAAACCAGCTACTAAGATTGCTCCCAAGCTTGTTCCAGAGCCTCCAATCATTACCAAACCAAGCGCTCCTGCAAAGAGGGCATAGCCCATCATCGGGACAAGCGTTTTGCGTATTACGCTTCCCTCTTTCCCAAGAAGGCCCACCGTCGCCGATGCGAATACTACATTGTGAACGCATATCATATTTCCAGCAGCGCCACCGACGGCTTGCAGGGCGACAACGATATGCTCTGTAGCTCCAATTTTCTGGGCCATGCTGAACTGGAAAAACGAAAAGAGCATATTGCTAATGGTATTGCTTCCCGCGATAAACGCTCCCAAGCCTCCAATAGTCGGGGCAATCAATGGCCAAAGCGACCCGAACAATGTGGATACACCGTCCGCCAATACGATAGGCATTTGAGCTAGGGAGTCCGATTTCGAGTTAATGAATACTTGCACCATTGGAACTGCGAAAACCAAAGCGCTGGCAGCTCCCAACACCGTGCGGCCAGACTCTCCAAGCGACTGCTTGATTTGAGTCTGATTCATGCGGAATATCGCGTAGCATAGGACAACGGTTACTACGAAAATGAACCCGGGGAGATATAGAGGCTGCGATTTCGTTCCAACCCCACTGTTGAATATGTTCGCCCAGGAAATCGTTACTGCATCAGAAGTGATTAGCGCCTTAACTGGTTGAACGGTTCGAGTAACGACAAGCAACGCCGCGACGATTAGATACGGAGACCACGCTTTAATCAAATGACCCCCAGACACTCTGGCCGCATGGTCATGAGCATCAATTTGCAGTTCGCCTTTCCATTCCTCATCCCACTCTCCTTCGTCGGGGAACGCCCATGCCTTCTTCGGCTGAAACAATCCCGCTCGCGTAGCCGGAACAACTAAGCAAAGTCCAACTAGAGCTCCCAGAAGGCTCGGGAACTCGGGTCCTAATATGCGAGCTAGAACGTTCGAAGGAATCGTAAACGCCAGGCCCGCAAAGAGAGCGAATTTCCAAATAGCCAAACCTTCCCCAAATGAGCGATTGGCACCAAAAAACTTAGTCATTATCGACACCATAACTAATGGGACGAGTGACCCGACAATTCCGTGCAGCAAGGCGACGGTTGCTCCAATAAGGTGCAAGTAGGATTCATGCGTCATCCCCAAAGCAGCGACAACCGAGGCAACCTCGGGTTGGCCAGAAAGGCCCGTATTCACGCCCACCAATATTGGCGTCCCTACCGCTCCGAAAGAAACAGGCGCGCTTTGGATAATTAAAGCTACGACTACAGCGGCCATCGCCGGGAATCCTATGGCCACGAGCAATGGAGCGGCGATCGCCGCCGGGGCCCCGAAACCAGCTGCCCCTTCAATGAAGGAGCCAAACAGCCAGGCAATGATGATTGCTTGAACGCGCCTGTCCGGGGAGATGTCCACGAATCCTTGACGAATAGCATGAATATCTCCGCACGCCTTGAGCGTATTCAACAGCAAGATTGCCCCAAAGACGATAAATAGCAGATTTGCCGCCGTGACCAATCCATGAATACTCGCCGCCGCTATTTGAGTGCCAGATGTGTTCCAAACTAAGAAAGCGATGACAACCGTCACGAAATAGGCGATAGGCATAGCGTTCTTGGCTGGCCAACGAAGAATTACAAGGAGTAGCATCACGATCGCGATTGGAGCGAGTGCTATAAGTGACAATGCGACAAGGGGGAGATCGTTCATTGCGGAGAAGATGAAAAGGGGGGATGAGATTATTAGCCCGATCGAGGACTAAGGGAAAGCCAAGACTATCGAAAGTTTTTCTGGCAGGGAAATCTATGGGTTTGGGGAACCAACCTCGCTATTCACAACCCATTCGGTCGCTGCGGTAAAGCGAAAAACTTTTCCCTTTATCCAGTTCAATTCAGAGCTGATTTCAGCTTCTCAAATTCGGATTGCGTCAGTGGCTTTAATCCACGAGAGATACTCATCGCTATCTCGTATCCAATATCCGTATACAAGTGTAGTGAATACTCAACGGATTTGAGCAAGAACTCGGGCAATGAGAACCGCAGATTGAGTTTTCTGATTTCATCTTTCCGAAGATCGCCAACGTAACTGATTCCACCATGACGTCGGCGGCCCAGACTTTCTTTAGAGTCATAGTCGATCGCGGTGAAGTCGACCACCATCAGGCAATAAGCTCCCTTAGTATCCGATTGCGGGATTACCTCGCCTTTGATAATTACTGTATCAGCCACCCCATCAATTCCGTAAACGCCATCCTGAAGATTGATTAAAGAGTCTCTTTGAAAATCTTCGTTGCTCCGTTCGAACTCATCCACGCCCAACCGCGTATCCACGCTACCCATTAAGGGCAAACCGTTCGCCGCGCCAGAACGGACATCGTTAATAGCTACCTCGGCCTGCATATCCATAAACTGGGCATCTGCTATGGCATCGGCAGTTCTATTCATGTTGGCGACCGACACGACCCCTAAATGAATATCCAGCACCTGTACGAATTTTTCAGATACTATCAGTCGCTTATTCGCCCGACTAGCGGCTCTCAACGAAACTTTCTTTGTTTTCGTGCCCGCATCGACGTAGATTTTGTGTTTGTCGGCGCCCACTACGGGCAAAAAGGACTTGCCAGAACGGGCGTTTGCATCAGACCCGACGAACAAATATCCTCGAATCGCGTCTTCCGAGTCCTCTTGTGATAGGCCTAATGAGGATACGCAAACCAGAACGAAAGAGACTGCCGCCAGTTTAGTCCAATTCCAGCTTTCCGCTAGATCTATGGGCGCGCATCCACTTTCGTTATGCATCCCCAATAGCTCTCGTTATTTCAGCCTTTGTCGAGCGGGCTGGTTTTCTCTTCCAACTCGCGAAAGGTGGCTACTTGCTCGAGCGTTAAAGGCTTCAATCTATTCGAGTTGCTTAAAGCCACCTGCTCACCATCTTGAGAAAAGAGATGAAATTCATAAGTAGCTGAATCCTCAGGGAATTCATTCACTAAAACACGTAATTGTATACCCAACAGTTCTCCAGCTGTGACGTCTCCTAAGTAGCGTACCCTTGCTACACGATTGCGACCCTCAATTTCTAGGCTATCGATATCCACAACGTCGTAGTTAACCACCACAACACAATAGGCTCCCGGGATGTCTGTTAACGGGTCAAGAGTGCCCCTAACATAAACCGTATCAACGAAGTCATCAATCTCAAAAGCTCCGGTATCAAGTGCATCCTGCATGCTGCTTTGAAAGTCCGAGGTTTCTTGCTGGACCTCTTCAATCTGGGAAGTAATAGCCTGATCAGCTGCACTCAAATCCCCACCAAATACATCTCCCCCATTATCCATTTGGGACCTCAGTATTGCGACTTCCACTTCTGACTGCATCTCCTGGAATTGCATATCTGCAACTAGCTGTGCAGCACGCTTCGTGTTCTCCATAGAGGAAGCACTATATTTGAAATCGAGGACATTTACATACTGTTCCGATAACTTGAGCTCAGGCCTCGTCCGGATACTCGCTCTTTGGGAGACCTTTTTCACTCCCGTGCCCTCATCCACGTAAATATGCTTATTGTCGACCCCTACGATCGGAAAATGCGATTGTCCCGCTTCAGCGCTAGCCTCAGTGCCAAAGAACAGATACCCTCCAGGCTCCTCAGGAACATCCTGGGCAGAAAGATTTGTGAAAACAACAAGCGACAAGCAAGCGACGCTCAGATTCGACAGTCTATATAGTTTCATAGTTAGGGGATTTAACGTAGTTTGATTATTAACGTAAAAATGGCGAATTTGGTTTCGGTTTTTGCCGTTAAGTTGCCTGTAAATCAGCTATCCGCGGGCCTGCACACCTCAATGACATCTTGTTTGTTTGGAACGATGCAAAGAAACTCGAACCCCTCGCTCTCATCTGCCTGATACCAATGGGGGACGCCGTCCGGAATGTAAACCGCGTCTCCTGCGGCCACTTCAAATACATCCTCTCCAATTCCCACCCGAGCCTTGCCCTTAAGGATGTACTGCTCGTGCTCAACTGTGTTGGTATGGGCTGGCATCCCGCCACCTGGCTTCATGATGAAACGCCTCAGGGCGAAGTTAGGCGCTTCATCGCCACTTATCAACACCTGGCGGCTGGTGCCCGAACCAGCCCCTACACGTTCCGCATCAACATCTTTTTCCGAACGGACAATAGCCTTCCCTAACATAACTGAACGATATGGGCCCGCTCGACGAATTGCAAATACAGATTTTGGAACGAAGCTGGAAGGTGCTGCTAGCCCGTTAAGTAGCAAAAATCCGCATTATTGCATTGCCAGATGCCGATCTTTCAATACGCGCGTATGGTTTCCCAGGGATTCCTGCCCTAAAAATTTTCATCGAAACGCAACATGGCAACAGACCTAACACGCTACCGAAATATCGGAATCTTCGCTCACGTCGACGCGGGCAAGACGACAACAACTGAGCGCATCCTCAAGCTCACTGGCAAGATCCATAAGATTGGCGAGGTTCACGATGGCGCGGCGACCACGGACTTCATGGACCAAGAGCAGGAGCGGGGCATCACCATCCAGTCCGCGGCGACAACCTGTTTCTGGAAAGACCACCGTCTCAACATCATCGACACCCCGGGCCACGTGGACTTCACGATCGAAGTCTACCGCTCTCTCAAAGTTCTCGACGGCGGTGTCGGCGTGTTTTGCGGCTCCGGCGGCGTCGAGCCCCAATCCGAGACCAACTGGCGCTACGCCAACGACTCCGAAGTCTCGCGCATTATCTACGTCAACAAACTAGACCGCATCGGAGCGGATTTTTTCCGTGTCGTTAAGCAAGTTGAAGAGGTTCTTGGAGCCAATCCACTCGTCATGGTGCTTCCTATCGGTCGCGAAAGCGAACTGAAAGGCGTCGTCGACTTGCTCACCCGCAAAGCCTGGGTGTGGGACGATTCAGGAGATCCGCTCAATTACGAAGTTCAAGACGTGCCTGAGGACATGAAGGACGCCGTCGAGGAGTGGCGGGAAAAGCTCATCGAGACAGCCGTCGAACAGGACGACGATCTCATGGAAAAGTATCTTGAAGGAGAAGAGCCGTCCATTGAGGACGTCAAAAATTGCGTTCGCAAGGGCACGATCAATTTGGATTTCTTCCCCACTTATTGCGGATCTTCTTTCAAGAACAAAGGCGTGCAATTGATTCTGGACGCAGTCGTGGACTACCTCCCATCGCCAACTGAGGTTAAGCCACAACCGGAGATCGATCTCGAGGGTAACGAGACAGGAAGCGTGGCGGAAGTTGATGTCAACAAGCCACTGCGAGCCCTGGCATTCAAGATCATGGATGACAAATACGGCGCCCTAACCTTTACTCGAATCTATTCCGGCAAACTGGAAAAGGGAACCAATGTTCTCAACACCTTCACCGGGAAGACTGAACGCATCGGTCGCATCGTGGAAATGCATGCCGACTCACGCGAGGAAGTAGACACGGCTCAAGCCGGCGACATCGTCGCTCTACTTGGGATGAAGAACACTCAAACCGGGCACACGCTTTGCGACCCCGACCAGCCGGCTACCTTGGAGCCGATGGTATTTCCGGACCCCGTTATCTCCATCGCTATCGCTACCAGGGACAAAGCCAACGCCGAGAAGCTTTCGACCTCCATCGGCAAAATGGTCAAAGAGGACCCTTCTTTCCGGGTCGAGACCGACGAGGACTCGGGCGAAACCATCATCCAAGGTATGGGCGAGCTCCACTTGGATATCAAAGTGGACATCCTCAAGCGGACCTATGGAGTCGAAGTTGATGTCGGCCAGCCGCAGGTCGCCTATCGCGAAACAGTCACACAGCGAATCGAAGACAGCTACACCCACAAGAAGCAATCGGGTGGTTCAGGACAATTCGGTAAGATCGATTACATCATTGAGCCATTGGAGCCAGGCGATGGCTTCCAGTTCGAATCTAAAGTTGTCGGCGGCAACATTCCTAAGGAGTTCTGGCCGGCCATCGAAAAAGGATTCGGAAGCTCGCGCGAGCGTGGTGTTCTCGCTGGCTACCCAACTGTCGATTTCAAAGTGACCCTAACGGACGGATCCTACCACCCAGTGGACTCGTCTGCAGTCGCCTTCGAGACCGCAGCAAAAGCGGGCTACCGCCAGACGATGCCTAAGGCAGGAGCCGAGATCCTCGAGCCAATCATGAAGCTCGATGTCTTCGTTAGTGAAGATCATATAGGCGATGTTATCGGAGATCTGAATCGTCGCCGGGGAATCATCAAGTCACAGGAGCCCACCGCGACTTCAGTCCAAATCAAGGCAGAAGCCCCGCTTTCTGAAATGTTCGGATACATCGGATCGCTGCGAACCATGACTTCTGGACGCGGACAGTTCTCAATGGAGTTCTCTCATTACGCTTCTTGCCCGAGAAACGTTGCGGAACAAGTGATCAAAGAAGCCCAGGAGAGAGAGGAGGCTAAGAAAAAATAGACGTTTTTCGAGCATATCGAATTTCCAAAGCCCGCTCTTTTCACAAGAGCGGGCTTTTTTCTAGGCTTGGCGCAAATTAGGCTTTGCAAAGAAACTTGCCTGAAAAAGGAAAATAGCTAACTTTACCGCGACTCGGATGGTCTACGATGCGTTCGCGCTACGTATCGAAGATTGTCCCTCAACCCAGGTACTTATGTTCAGACGGCGCTCATTGTTTGGCATCCTCGCGATTTCTATCGTTTTGGCTTTCCGGTGTTTTGGCGCTGACGAAGAGGGAAATACGGCTACGCAATCGACTCCCCAAGCTGATGCTTACGAGGAGCAGGGTCTAAAGCCCATGATCCTCGATCCAAGCGACATTTTCTCGGAAGAACGGAACATTCTGCGCAAGCTCACTACGGGCGAGTATCCTTTTCGGCGCGGGCTTTTCAAAGATGATGTCGTGATCAAATCACGCCAAATTAAGCTAGAATCTGGCAAGAAAGTCAGTCTCGTATGGGGACGGCCAAAGAATGCTAAAGTTGCCCCAGCTGTCTTCATAATCGACGTTGAATCCGCCGCCCTAAGCAATGCGCCGGCGCCTCTATTCTTCAACCGGAGAAATCAGCGTCGAAAGGAATTAGAAGCCAAATACCTCCTGACCTCGCCTTTCGGCAGCAACCTCCTCGGGCACGGATTTGTCGTTGCTTATGCGGTCGGAAAAGATCTCAGCACGCTTAGGTCAGCGAGGAAAGAGGATTGGATCGATATGTTCGACAAGATACGCGATTTTAAAGAGGTAGAAGACAGCAGCTTCTTTCTTATGTCGACAAAGGAGTATGCCAACCTTTCGGTTTATCTAGCAAGCGTGTATTCATTTAGTGGATTCATCCTTGAAGAACCGCACTACATGCTTTTCAGCCGGCAGACTCATCGCAAAATCATCGACGAAAGCTATCGCTACACTTCGGAGCAAATATGGAACCGTACCGATCCGTCTCGCAAGGATCTTTATCATAGGATCTTCGGAAGTATCTACTCTCCTATAATGATCGTGAGGGTGGAAAACTCGCCTACTCTCGATTTCAATGAAAAGACGCTGATCAGCGCACTGAAAGAGACTAACACCCATTTTGAAACGATCACGCTTCCCCAGGTGCCCCGAAAATTAGTCTCTCTCAGCGAATCAAATGGCGTACTGGATACCGAGCCGAGAGTTACCTACAATGCTCCGTCGGTCTCCACTTGGCTAGAAGGCATGATCACCTATCTCAAAGTCAATTCGGATACCATGCCAGTAGAGCTCGAGAAACGAAAACTAGTATACTAGAAAAGACTGGGGAGGCGATCTGCCAGTCGCATTTTGAGATCGGAAGAATCCATCTCTGCAAAGACGCTTGCCCTTTTCACTGGTCCGCGCCCTATCCCAAAATGAGAGCGCCCGCCCTGCTTTTAATCGCTATTT